>JBFJNB010000398.1:0-3274 GCA_041633655.1 Lysobacterales bacterium
ACATCTTCCGGACCCCGCGGGGGTTCTACGTTTCGCTGCAGGACCGCGGCCGCATCCGCGAGTACCTCGACAACTGGCCCCACAAGGAAGCTCGGATCATCGTCGTCACCGACGGCGAGCGGATCCTCGGGCTTGGCGACCTGGGCGCCGGTGGCATGGGCATCCCGATCGGCAAGCTGGCTTTATATACCGCGTGCGCCGGAATTCACCCGACCCACTGCCTGCCGGTCATGCTGGACGTGGGCACCGACAACGAGACGCTGCTGAACGACCCGCTGTACAACGGGCAGGAGCGCCGGCGGGCCCGCGGCAGGGAATACGACGAGCTGTTCGAGGAGTTCGTCGAAGCAGCCAACGAGGCGTTCCCGGGAATCCTGATCCAGCTCGAGGATTTCGGCAACACCAACGCGTTTCGGCTGCTGGGTGAGTATCGCGACCGGGTTTGTCTGTTCAACGACGACATCCAGGGCACCGGTGCGGTGGCGCTGGCCGGGATCATGGGTGCGCTGCGGATCACCGGCGGCAGGCTCGAAGAACAGCGGATCCTGTTCCTCGGCGCCGGCGAGGCGGGGATCGGGATCGCCAACGCGTTCGTCGCCGCGCTCACCGACCAGGGCATCGAGCCGGAGCAGGCGCGCCGCCAGTGCTGGTTCGTCGACACCCGGGGCCTGCTGGTCGCCGGGCGCGAGCGCATCCCCGAGCACAAGCGCCCGTATGCCCACGAGCATCGGCCCGTGGACGGGTTCCTGGAGGCCGTTACCGCGCTCGAGCCGACCGCGATTCTCGGGCTGTCCGGCCAGCCCGGTGTGTTCACCCGCGAGATCGTCGAGGCGATGGCGGCGATCAACGAACGCCCGATCGTGTTCGCGCTGTCGAACCCCACTTCGAAGGCCGAGTGCACCGCCGAGGATGCCTATACCTGGAGCCAGGGACGGGCGATCTTCGCCAGCGGCAGCCCGTTCGCGCCGGTCAAGCTCGGCCAGCGAACGTTCGTGCCGGGTCAGGGCAACAACGCCTACATCTTCCCCGGGGTCGGACTCGGGGTCGTCGTCAGTCGCGCCCGCACCGTGACCGACGAGATGTTCCTGGCCGCGGCCCGGGTGCTGGCCAGCCAGGTCAGCGAGTCCGATCTGGAACGCGGTCGGGTGTATCCGCCGATGTCGCGCATCCGCGAGGTCTCGGCGCTGATCGCCGGCGAAGTCGCCCGGATCGCCTACCGCGGAGGGTTGACCGACCAGCAGGCGCCGGCCGACCTTCTGAGCGACGTGCGCCGGTACATGTACCAGCCGGTTTATCCGCACTACGCCTGACGCAGCGCGGTTGCCCTAACGATCGCTGAGCTCGCGCCGCGGGTGGACCTCGACGGTTGGTCCGATCGTTATCTGCATCAGGTCGTAGCCGACCGCCAGCGGGCCGCCGTAGGTCGAACGGGTTGGCGGAATCAGGTCCTCGGCCAGCGCCGGAGAGGGGACGATGTGCGAGTAGACCGCGAGCCGCGGCTTGATGCGCGCGAACAGGCTGCCGGCCTGCTCGGGGCTGATGTGGTGCCGGATAATCTGCTCGACGGCGACCTCGCTCGGCACCGCCGCGCGCCGCCGCTCGACTTCCGGGCTGATCACCTCCATCACCAGCACGTCGACCCCGCGCGCGTGCGCGACGATCCGCTCGTCGTATTTCATGTCGCCGGAAAACGCGACCGAATGCGCACCGTAATCCACCCGGTAGCCGTAGGCCGGCGCGATGCCGTCGCCGTGATCGACCTCGAACGCGGTAATCCGCAGCTCGCCGGCGGCGTGGACCACGCCGGGTTCCACGTCGCGGGCCTCGAGCACGACGCCGGCGGCAGCGTAGCGCTGGTCGCGTCCGCGGACCGCGAGGTCGAAGGCGAACGCCCGTTGGAGGTGTTCGCCCAGCGATCTGGTACCCGGCGGCCCCAGCACCGGCAGCGGCCGGTCGCGCCCGAACACCCAGCCGGTCAGCCACAGGTCGGGGAGACCCACCACGTGATCGGAGTGCAGATGGGTCAACAGCACCCGATCGATCGCAACCAGCCCTTTGGCTGCGCCGATCTGGAACAACCGCTGGGTCGCGCCGCGGCCGGCGTCTATCAGGACTCGCGCCTCACCCGCCTCTACCAGGGCCGCCGGCCCGAAACGTTCCAGCGACGGCCGCGGGTTGCCGGTGCCGAGCAGGGTTACCGTGAGCGGTTCGCCCGCGAAACCCGATAGGCTCAGCAGCAATGCTGCGAACGCGACAGGCCTGCGCATGGTCGGTGTCTCCGAGGGTGCTGGCCGCGAGCATAAATGGCGGTTTCGGCAGGCTCAACTCTGACAGGCAGGGCACACGAACATGGCGCGGCCGCCGATGACGCGACGCTCGATCCGCGACCCGCAGCGGTAGCACGCGCGCCGGGCCCGGCCGTAAACCTGAAATCGGTACTGCCCGCGGCTGAGGCCCTGGGCCTTGAGCCGCTTGACCTGGGCCGGCGGCGCGGTCAGCCCGCCGGTGCGGTAGGAGCGCCGACTCAGGCGCAGCGTCACGGTGGCCAGCCGATCGAGCGCCGCGCCCGGCAACTGCGCCGGTCTTGCGGCCGGGTCTGCCCGCGCGGCCCACAGGATCTCGGAGCGGAGATAGTTGCCGACCCCGGCCAGGAAGGACTGGTCCAGGTACAGTCCGGCGAGCGCGCGGTTGCGAAACGGCTTGGTACGGAGGCGTTCGACCACCTGGGCGGCGGTCAGCGCCGGATCGAGAATGTCCGGTCCCGCGCGAAGCAGGAACGGATGCCGCGCCAACTGCCGCGGGGTCAGCACCGCGAGGTCGGAAGCGCTGTACAGCAGCGCGCTGTGGTCCTCGGTGTGCAGCGCGACCCGCAGCTGGCGCGGCGTACTCGGTAACTTCGGGCGTCGGGTCACGTACCAGCGCCCATAGAGCTGATTGTGGCTGTACAGCGTCAGATCGTTGTCGAAGCGGGTCAGCATTGCCTTGCCGCGCGTGTCGATCGCGGTCACGCGGCGACCGGTCAGGCGCGCCTCGAACCGGCGCAGCTCCGGCAGGTTCAAGTCGACTTCGACGACCGCGCGGCCGACGAGCACCCGGGCGATCCGGTCGGCCGCGCGACGAATTTCGGGACCTTCCGGCATGCCGCGCCCGCGGTCCGCCCGGCTACTCCGCGAGTGCCTCTTCGATCGCCGCCACCAGGCCTGCGTCGTATGGCTGCGTGCGCGGACTGAATTCGGCGATCAGCGTGCCGTTTCGTCCAATCAGGTATTTGTGG
>JBFJNB010000399.1:0-3271 GCA_041633655.1 Lysobacterales bacterium
ACTTCACCAGCGCTGAGTGCGTTCCGGGCCTGTTGATCAGCCGCCGGCCTGTTCCGGCAGGCCGGCTACGCGACCGACGGCGCCGCGGAGGTCCTCCAGCATCAGGTACAGGCAGGGGACCACGACCAGCATGATCGAGGTCGCGAACACGATGCCGAAGCCTAAAGAAATGGCCATCGGGATCAGGTGGTAAGCCTGCTCCGAGGTCTCCAGGATGATCGGGGTCAACCCCCCGAACGTGGTCAGGGTGGTCAGCACGATCGGGCGGAAGCGGCGCAGGCCCGCCTCGTGGATCGCGTCATAAGCAGACAGTTCCGCGCGGCGCCGGTTGGCGTGGTGCACCATGATCAGCGCGCCGTTGACGACCACGCCGGAAACGGCGACCAGTCCCATCAGGCTGACCAGCGACAAGTCGTAGCCCAGGATCAGATGCCCGAGTACCGCGCCGATGATCCCGAACGGGATCGCCATCATCACGATCAGCGGCTGGACGTAGCTGCCGAACGCGATTGCCAGCAGCGCGTAGACCCCGGCCATCGCCAGCGCGAAGCCGCCCCACAGATTGGCGGTCGATTCGCGGATCTCGGCCTGGCTGCCCTCGAAGGTCCAGGTGAGCCCGGGAAAATCCGCGCGTAACTGCGGCAGGACTTCCTCGCGGATGACCCTGAGCACGCGGGTGGCCGCGCTCTTGGGCTCGACGTCGGCCGAGACCGTGATGACCCGCCGGCCATCGCGCCGCTCGATCGACCGGAACGCCGCGCCCGGCGTGACCTCGACTACCGACATCAACGGCACCTCGATCCCGTCGGGAGTGCGCACGACGAAGTCCTCCAGGTAACGCAGGTCCTGGCGTTCGGGCTCCGGCAGCTTGACCCGGACCTCGACCTCGTTGGTGCCCCGCAGATGGCGCAGCGCCACCGCCCCGAAAAACGCGTCACGGACTTGCCGCCCGACGTCCCATGGGCTCAGCCCGAGCGCGAGGCCCTCGGGCCGCAGCCGGAAGTTGAGCTGGGATTTGCCGGGCTCGTAGTTGTCGTTGACGTCGCGGGTAGACTCGAACTCCTCCAGGCGCTGGAACAACGCCTCGCTAGCGCGCGCCAGCACGTCGATGTCCGAATGGCTCAGGTCAACACTGATGTCGTCCTGCCAGCCGCCGGGGCCGCGCTCGGCCTCGAACGTGATCTGATTGATGCCCTCGATGTCGCCGATCTGATCGCGCCAGAGCTCGATCACCTCGCGCGCCGACATGTCGCGCTCGGCCGGCGGCTTCATCACGATCTCGACGTCGACGAAAGTCTGCCCGCGCACGTTGGTCTTGATGCCCTCGGCGGCACGGTGAAGATCGTGCTCCTCGAACATCCGATGGGTGGCCGCGGTGACCCGTTCGGCCACCGCGGCGGCCTGTTCGCGGGTGGTGCCGACCGGCAGCCGGATCCCCGCCTCGATCTCGTCGGCGGCCATCTCCGGCATCAGCACCATGCCCATGTGGTCCGACAGCGCGTAGCCCGAGGTCACGATCAGCACGGCCAGCGCGGTCGCCAGGGTCACGTAGCGCTGGCGCAGGCACAGATCCAGAAACGGCCGGTAATGGGTGTTGATCCAGTCGCTGGTGGCGCGCGCCACGCGGCGCTGCCAGCCGTGCATCGCGTCGGTCATCGACGTGCGCGCGCGCTTACCCACGTGGCCCAGATGGGCCGGCAGGATGTAGAGCGCCTCCATCAGCGAAAACGAAAGCACCGCGACTACCACCACCGGCAGCGGCCACCAGTAGTTGCCAGTCACCCCGGGCAGGAACATCACCGGCAGAAACGCGACGATGTTGGTCAGGATGCTGAAGGTCACCGGCCACGCGATGTCCTGGGCGCCGCGGATCGAGGCCTCCATCAGGGGCATCCCGCGCTCGCGGTACTCGTAGACGTTCTCGCCGACCACGATCGCATCGTCGACCACGATCCCGAGCGCGACCAGGAACCCGAACATCGAGATCATGTTGATGCTGACGTCGACCATCGGCAGCACCGTGACCGAGCCGACGAACGAGATCGTCATCCCCATCATGATCCAGAAGGCCAGCCGGAACTCCAGGAACAGGCTCAGGATCACGACGATGATGATGACCGCCAGCGCCGCGTTTCCCAACAAAAGGTACAGGCGCTCGCGGAAATCGCGCGCGCGATCGCTGTCGATGCGGTACTCGATGCCCGGCGGCAGGGTCTGGTCCAGGTCGCGCAGCACCGTTTCGACCGCCGCGGCGACGTCCAGCGGCGACTGCTCGCCGATCCGGAACACCTCGACGTCCACCGAGTGGCGGCGGTTGAACTGCGAGTGGAAGCCGACCTCCTCGAAGCCGTCCCGGATCGTCGCGAGGTCGGCCAGCGTTACCGGCGCGCCGCTGTCGGAGCTGACCACCACGATCTCGCCCAACTGCTCCGCCCACAGCTTGCGCTCGTCGACCCTGAGCAGGATCTCGCCGCCGCTGGTTTCGATCGCGCCGGCGGCCACGTCGCGGCTCGACCGCTCGATGATCCCGGCCACCTGACCCAGCGTCAGGCCGTACTCGCGCAGCCGCGCCTGCGGAATCTCGACGTGGGTGACGTACGCGAGCGCGTTGCCGATCTCGACCTGGGTGATCGCCGGCTGGTTCAGCAGTTGCTCGCGCAGGCGCTCGGCGAGCTGGCGCAGGCTCCAGGGGTCGGCCTCGCCGTAGAGCGCGATCTGCATCACGTCGCGCTGGCGTTCCTGCAGCCGGACCTCGGGTTCCTCGGCGTCCTCGGGGAAAGTGCGGATCTGGGCTACCGCCTGGTCGATGTCCTGGTAGGCCTTGATCCGGTCGACGCCGGTGACCAGCTCGAACTCCACCGAGCCCTGGCCCTCGCGCGCGATCGAGCGGATCTCCTTGATGCCGGGCACCGCGCGTGCCGCTTCCTCGACCGGCAGCAGGATGCCCTGTTCGACCTCGGCCGGCGCCGCGCCGGGGTAGCGCACGAACACCTCGACGACGTCCAGCTCGAACGGTGGATCGACCTCCTTCTGCATCGTCAGCGCGGTCCACACGCCGCCCGCGAGCAGGATGATCATCGCCAGATGCGCGGCGATGGAGTTGCGCGCCATCCACGCGATCGGGCCCGTGTCTCGGACTCGCGGGAGACGGCCGGACCGAACCGTGCTCATCGCGTGGCCACCGGTGCGGCAGCCGGGCCCGATGACGACTTCAGGCGCAACCTGACGCCTTCCTTGACCGTGGCCAGGCTGGTCGTGACGACCCGGTCAC
>JBFJNB010000400.1:0-3265 GCA_041633655.1 Lysobacterales bacterium
CGCCGCCGCCCCCGGGGCAGGTGACCGTCAGGCTGTAATCGCCCTCGGCCGGGGTGAAGCTGTTGGGCAGCAGGAACACCTCCTCGGTGGTCCCGAACGTGAAATCGATCCGGGAATTAAAGCCGCCGCCGGAGTCGTCGTCGGTTGCCAGTATCGCAAGCTCGGTGTCGGTCAGGAACAGGAACGAATCGAAGTCGTCGGAAACCAGATCGGCGATGATCCGCTGACCGGCCTGGGCCATGAAAGAGTACTGGTCAACCACGGTGCCGTCGGTCAGCATGCAGTCGGCGGTCAGATTCAGGCTGCCGGTCACGGTCTGACCGCAGGCGATCGCCCCGATCTGCCCGCAGGTGATGTCGCCCTTGGTCGCACGCCAGGTCGACAGCGCATCGCGCTTGGCGGCGACCGCGTCTGGTTTGGAGGGCGGCTCCGCGCTCGCCGGAGCGGCGATCAGAAGCGCGGAAAACAGGTATACGCTCAAGCGAAGCATGCGGTTTCTCCCTTGCACTTTCGTGGCCCCTTCTCTGTTCTCAATAGATGATTCTAGTGCAGCGGCATCTAAATATCCTATCCAAGCAGGCGGCCGCTGGCGCGATACGGCCGCTATAATGGCCCCACCATCGGCAAGTAGACCAGTGCCATGCCCGACTCACACCCTCTCGGCGCGACCCTGACCCGGAAGATCCTGATCGGTCTCGCTGCCGGAATCGCGGTCGGCGCGCTGATCAACCTGGTCGGTCAGCCGGAATGGGCGCAGACCTACCTGGTGGACGCGGTTTTCGACACCGTGGGCCAGGTCTTCGTGCTGGCGCTGAAGATGCTGATCGTGCCGCTGGTGCTGGTGTCGCTGGTGTGCGGGGTGTCCGCGCTGAGCGATCCGTCCCGGTTGGGCCGCCTCGGCGGCAAGGCGCTTGGGCTGTACCTGGCGACCACCGCGGTGGCGGTGACCACCGGCCTGCTCGCCGCCGCACTGATCGACCCCGGGGTCGGGGTCAACATGACCGCGGCCAATTTCACCGCCACGCCCTCCCCGAGCCTGAAGGAAGTGCTGCTCGACATGGTGCCGGAAAACCCGGTCGCCGCGATGGCCGAGGGCAAGATGCTGCAGCTGATCGTGTTCGCGATCCTGTTCGGACTCGCGCTGAACTTCGCCGGCAAGCCGGGCGAGCGGATCAAGGCGATCTTCACCGATTTGAACCGGGTGGTCATGGAGCTGGTCACGATCGTGATGCGGCTGGCGCCGTACGGCGTGTTCGCGCTGGTCGCGCGGCTTGCCGCGACCCTGGAGGCGGCCGCGATCGGTGAGGTGGCGGCGTATTTCTTCACCGTGCTGGGGGTCTTGCTCTTCCACGGCCTGGTCACCTATCCCGTGCTGCTGAAGCTCCTGTCTGGGCTCAATCCGGTGATTTTCCTGAGCAAGATGCGCGCGGTGATGACGTTCGCGTTCAGCACCGCATCCAGCGGCGCGACCCTGCCGGTGACGCTGCGCACGGTCGAGGAGCGCCTCGGCGTGCACAACTCGGTAGCCTCGTTCACGGTGCCGCTGGGGGCGACGATCAACATGGACGGCACCGCGATCATGCAGGGGGTGGCCACGGTGTTCATCGCCAACGCGTTCGGTATCGACCTGAGCGTGACGCAGCTGGCGATGGTCGTGCTGATGGCGGTGCTGGCTTCGGTGGGTACCGCCGCGGTGCCCGGGGTCGGGCTGGTGATGCTGACCACGGTGCTGACCCAGGTCGGGCTGCCGGTGGAGGGAATCGGGCTGATCCTCGGCGTCGACCGCCTGCTGGACATGGTGCGCACCGCGGTCAACGTGACCGGCGACGCCACCGTGACCAGCATCGTGGCCGTCAGCGAGGGCGAGTTCGACCGCGAAGTCTTTGACGATCTGGAGGCCGGACAGATCACCGGCGATCTCGAGGCCGAGGCCAAGGGCGCCTAGGCCCAAATACTCGCATGCCGCGCCGCCTCCCGAGCCTGAGCCTGCTGCGCGCCTTCGAGCGCGCGGCCTATCACCGCAGCTTCAAACTCGCCGCCGAGGAGATGCACGTGACCCCGTCGGCGGTCAGCCACAAGATCAAGCAACTGGAAGAGGAACTCGGCATCCCTCTGTTTCAGCGCCTGACCCGCGCGGTCAAGCTGACGCCCGGCGGGCAGGCCTATTTTCGCGACGTGCACCGCGCGTTCGCGCGCCTGGAGACCGGCACCCGGCAGTTGCACGACCGCTACGGGCGTCAGGTGCTGCGGCTCCAGTTGCTGCCTTTTTTCGCCACCGAGGTGCTGGTGCCGCGGCTGCACAGTTTCCAGGCCACCCACCCCGACATCGACCTGCACCTGGAGTCGTCGTTCGGGCGCGCCGAGATCCATCCCGAGGATGCCGACATTTCGGTCGTGCTCGGCAAGGGTAATTGGCCCGGACTGGTCTGCGAGCCGCTGATGAACCTGGAGCTGATGGCGGTTTGCTCGCCGGCGGTGGCCGCGCGGATGCGGCCGGATCACCCGGAGGACATCAACCAGCAGACGGTGATCTATTTTTCCAGCAAGCTCGACGCGTGGGAGCAATGGGCCCGGGGGATGAACCTCTCCGAGTTCAAGCCCAAGGGCTCACTGACCGTGGATAGTATGTTCTCGGCGCTCCAGGCCGCCGAGCAGGGACTCGGCATCGCGACCGCGATCATGCCGATCACCGAGGAACGGCTGCGCCGCAACGGGCTGGTGGCGCCGTTTCCCCAATCGATTCGGATTCCGGACCGTTATTTTTTGGTTTACCGCAAGAGCGACGCGGTCCGTCCCAACGTGGCGCAGTTTCGCGACTGGTTGCTGGCCCAGTTCAACGCGCCCGCGAACTCCGCCGAGGCGTGAATTTACCGATGGATGAGTTTTGTTCATCTATCTGCTGCTAAATCTCGTTTGTAGAAATGCATTTCATTCCATACCATGCGCGCTTCCCGAGCCTGCGGGCCAGGATGTACGTTCGATTTGCAGGATGCCCGGCCAATAACGTGTAGATTCAGAATCTGCACGAACAACAAGCACGGCTGGTAGAACGCGGGAATTGCAAACACTCAGTTGATTGCATTGGCGCACCGAGCACCCCCCCTCCCCTCCCCCCCGCTCGGTGTGCCTTTTACTTTTTTCCCTGTTCGGATCCCGCAGTTCTCACCACCATTGGTCGCGAGACGGCTCAAGGGCGCGTGCCATTGGGGCGTCGCAGTAGAAGGGTGGTGAGATAGGCGGGATGGGACCAGGCGACGCCCCCGTC
>JBFJNB010000401.1:0-3216 GCA_041633655.1 Lysobacterales bacterium
CCGGCCTGCTGCCAGTTGATGTCCGGGAAAAAGGCGTGATTCCAGGTGGCGCCGCCGGCGCTGGGAGGACCCCCGCGCCCGCCGGGGCCCGGGGCGATTGTCGTGCCCTCGCCCCAATCGGCCGTGAGTTCGTGGATCGAAGTGCTGATCGCCCCGCCGCGGCCCAGATTGACGTTGATCCGCAGCTCGACCGACAGGATCACCGCGCCGGCGGGAATGGCGGACAGGTCGTCGTAGGCCACCAGCGCCCGGCGCTCGTTGCCCATCAGCGTGATACCCAGAAACAGATCGGGGCCGGCGCCGTTGGCGTTGTCGTTTTCGGAGTAGATCGACGCGTCCCGGGTGGGCGGGATCATCACCGTGGTCCCCGCGTCCGCGAGGTGGGGAAGCAGCAAGCCGATCAGGATGAATCGCAACATAGGCTCGACTCGGCGCGCGGTCCTGTTTACCGTGCCATAACCGCCCAACGCCGCACAAATCGGCACCGACTCGCCATCTGCTACAATCCGCGCTCATTTGCGCAAGGATCGCCTGCCCGATGCCCGAATCGCATGCTCTGATCACCAACGACGCGGTCGTCCTCGGCCTGCTGACCCTGATCCTCGGCGCGGTGTTCTACACCGCGCATTCCAGCCACCCGTTCTGGAAACGCTTCTACGGGGTCGTGCCGTCGCTGCTGCTGTGCTACTTCATCCCCGCGGTGTTCAACACCTTCGGGATCATCGACGGCGAGCACTCCAAGCTGTATTTCGTCGCCTCGCGCTATCTGCTGCCGGCGGCGCTGATCCTGCTGACCCTGAGCATCGACCTGAAGGCGATTTTGAGGCTCGGTCCGAAGGCGCTGATCATGTTCTTCACCGGCACCCTCGGGGTTGTCATAGGCGCCCCGATCGCGCTCACGATCAGCGGCGCTTTCGCGCCCGAGTTCCTCGAGGCCGACGGCCCCGAGGCGATCTGGCGCGGCATGACCACGGTCGCCGGGAGCTGGATCGGCGGCGGCGCCAACCAGGCCGCGATGAAGGAGGTGTTCGAGGTCGGCAACGACGTGTTCGCGCAGATGGTGGCGGTCGACGTGATCGTGGCCAACATCTGGATGGCGGTGCTGCTGTTCATGGCCGGGCGGGCCGACAAGATCGACGCGTTCACCGGCGCCGATACCTCGGCCATCGAGGAGATCAAGCGCCGGATCGAGGCCTACCAGGCTCAGCACGCGCGCATTCCGAGCCTGCCCGACCTGATGCTGATCGCGACCGTCGGCTTCGCCGGCACCGGGATCGCGCACGCCGCGGGCGGCTGGCTGGCCCCGACCCTGGCCGAGGTCTCGCCGGTGCTGGAGCGCTTCAGCCTGACCTCGACCTTTTTCTGGATCGTGGTGCTGGCGACCACCTTCGGGCTGGTGCTGTCCTTCACCCGGGCGCGCACCCTGGAGGGCGCCGGCGCCTCGCGGGTCGGGTCGGCCTTCGTCTACATCCTGGTCGCGACGATCGGCATGCACATGGACATCTCGGCGGTGATCCAGGCGCCCAAGCTGTTCGGGATGGGCCTGATCTGGATCGCGATTCACGCGGTGCTGTTGTTGACCGTGGGGTATCTGATCAAGGCGCCGGTGTTCTTCCTCGCCGTCGGCAGCCAGGCCAATATCGGTGGCGCCGCGTCGGCCCCGGTGGTCGCGTCGGCGTTCCATCCGTCGCTGGCCCCGGTTGGGGTGTTATTGGCGGTGCTCGGTTACGCGATCGGCACCTACGGCGCCTGGCTGTGCGGGCAGTTCATGCGGATCGCGGCCGGAGGTTGACGTGCCCAAACGGGTAACCGCGGCGCTGCTGGCGGTCATCGTGCTCGCGGCGGCCGCGGCCTGGGCCGACCCGGGTTCGGCGCCGCGGATTGCCGATGAGACCCGCGAGGTGTTCCTCGAAAACGGGATGAAAATGCTGCTGCTGCTTCGGCCCGGGCAGCCGGGCATCGCCGCAGGCTGGGTCGCCAAGGTGGGATCGGCCAACGAGCATCCCGGGATCACCGGGATCTCGCACCTGTTCGAACACATGATGTTCAAGGGCTCCGATCGGATCGGTACCCGTGACCCCGAGCTGGACCGGGAGCTGCGCACCGAACTGGATCGAGTCCGCGCCGAGATGTTCGCCGAAGAACGCGCCCTGCGCGAACAGGTCCGGCTCGGCCTGGCCGCCTCCGTCGCGGAAGCCGCGCGGGCCAGCACGGCGATGGCCGAGCTGCAGCGGCGCTTCGACGAATTGCTCGAGCGCCAGCGCGAGAATCTGGTCAGCGGCGAGTTCGACCGGATCTACACCGAGGCCGGCGCCAGCCGGATGAACGCGTTCACCAACCGCGACATGACGGTGTATTTCGTGCAGGTGCCGAAGAACAAGCTGGAGCTGTGGTTCTGGATGGAGAGCGAGCGCCTGTACCGGCCGGTGTTTCGCGAGTTCTACGCCGAGCGCGACGTGGTCTACGAGGAGCGCCGCCTGCGCACCGATTCCACCCCGACCGGGGCCCAGGACGAGGTGTTCAACGCGCTGTTCTGGCGCGGCCACTCCTACGCCTGGCCCATCGTCGGCTGGCCCAGCGACATCGCGGCGATCACGCGCGCGCAGGCGCGGACCTATTTCGAGCGGTACTACGCGCCCGCCAACCTGACCCTGGCGCTGGTCGGAGACTTCGACGAGCGGCAGGCGCGCGCCTGGGCGCAGGCCTACTTCGGGCGCATCCCGCCGGGTAAGGAGGCGCCGCCGGACGTGATCACGACTTCGACCCCGCAGCTCGGCGAGGTCACCTACCGGGCCGAGGTGGAGGCGCCGCCCGCCACCGAGATCCGCTGGCGCACGACCGCGTTCGCCGGACGCGACGACCCGGCGCTGCAGGTGCTTTCCAGCGTGCTGGCGGGCAAGGCCGGACGGCTGTACCGGCGCCTGGTGCTAACCGATCAGACCGCGACCCGGGTGGGCGCCGATGCCGACGCGGCCAAGTACGACGGTCATTTCTCGGTTTATGCCGAGGGCCGCCAGGGGGTGGCGCCGGAGCAACTGCGGGACGCGCTGCTGGAAGAAGTGGCGCAGATCGCGGCCGACGGGATCACCGACTACGAGCTGGAAAAGGTCAAGAACAAGCTCACCGCGAGCCAGTACCGGCGCCTGGCGGATCCGTTTTTTCTGATGGTGCAGGTCTTGTATTTCGACGGATTGCGCGACTGGCGCACGTTGGACA
>JBFJNB010000402.1:0-3215 GCA_041633655.1 Lysobacterales bacterium
ACCTGATTGCCGGCGGCGTCGGCGGCGGACAGCTCGCTGACGGCCTGCCACGAGCCGACGTCGCTCCAGCCGAATCCGGCCGGCACCACGACCACGTTCGGGGCCCGCTCCATCACCGCGTAGTCGACCGAGATGTCGGGCATTGCCGAAAACGTGTCCGGGTCGAGCTCGATCGGCATTCGGTCGGTTGCGGTGGCCCGCCAGCAGGCCTCGGCCTTGTCGTGCAGGCCCGGCTGGGCCGCCCGCAACGCGCGCAGGAAATCCCCCGCGGTGAAGCAGAACATGCCCGAGTTCCACAGGTATTCCCCGGCGGCCAGGTATTTCTCCGCCAGCTCCTGGCCCGGTTTTTCGATGAACCGCACTACCGCCTTGCCGTGCTCGCCGATCTGGGCCCCGGTGCGGATGTAGCCGAAGCCGGTCTCGGGGCGGGTCGGCACGATGCCGAAGGTCACCAGGCGCCCGCCGGCGGCGAGATTGGCGGCGTGCCCGGCGGACGCCGCGAAGGCCTCGACGTCCTCGATCAGGTGGTCCGCCGGCATTACCAGCATGCAGGTCTCGCGGCCCCAGCGCTCCTGAACCAACTTCGCCGCGAGCGCTATCGCCGGAGCGGTGTTGCGCCCGACCGGCTCCAGCAGGTAGCTCAGACGGGCGGAATCGGTGAGTCCGGCGCGGCGCTGTTCGTCGGCCGAGATGAAATAGAAGTCGCGCCCGGTTACGGTCACGAGGTCCCCGTCCGGGGCCAGGCGGGCGGCTCGCTTCAGGGTCTTTTCCAGCAGCGTCTGGCCGTCGGCCATCTTCATGAAGGGCTTCGGGTAAGCGCCCCGGGACACCGGCCACAACCGCGTGCCCGAGCCGCCTGACAGGATCACCGGAATCAGTTTCATCGCCCCCCCGCCGCCGCGGTCCGTTGGGCGCCGGCGCCGCCGGCGGTTCCCGGCATCGGCACGAAGTCTTCCATGCACCAGCGGAGCTGGCGCCGCCACGGTGGCACCCGGAGCCCGAACGCGCGCTCGAAGCGGCCGTTGTCCAGCACCGAATAGGCCGGTCGCCGGGCCCGCGTCGGGTAGTCCGCGGTGCGAATCGGTCTGAGCCGGGCCAGCGGCCGATCGAGCCCCCGTTCGCGCGCCAGGGCGACGAATGCGTCCGCGAAGCCGAACCAGCTCGTCGGCTCGCCGCCGGCGCTGACGTGGTAGGTGCCGCCGCGCTGCTGCCAGGCCGCGCGGTCCGGCAGCCGCGCCAGTGCCGCGGCACTGAGTTGCGCCAGCGCGCGGGCCCAGGTCGGGGTCCCGATCTGATCGTCGACCACGCGCAGCTCGGGCTTGGCTTGTGCCAGCCCCAGGATGGTCTTCAAGAAATTGTGCCCATGGGTCGAGTAGACCCAGGAGCTGCGCAGGATCAGGTGCGTGCAGCCCGAGCGCCGAATGTGCTGTTCGCCCTCGAACTTGGATCGGCCGTAAACGCCAAGCGGCGCGGTGGGGCTTTCTTCGGTGTAGGGGACCGTGGCCGAGCCGTCAAACACGTAGTCGGTGGAATAATGCACCAGCGGGCAGCCGCTGGCCGCTGCACGGGCCGCCAGCCGCGCCGGCAGCTCGGAATTGAGCACAGAACACGCCTCGGGCTCGTCCTCGGCCCGGTCCACCGCGGTGTAGGCGGCGGCGTTGACGATCAGCTCCGGGTCCAGCGCGCCCAGCAGCTGCTCGACCAGGTCCAGCCGCGACAGATCCAGCGCGCGGTGGTGGCCGCTGCGAGCGACGGTGGTCAGCTCGCCCAGCGGCGCCAGGCAGCGGGTGAGTTCGTGACCGAGCTGGCCGGACGCGCCCAGCAGCAGGATCCTCATGGCTCGTCCTCGTAGCGAGGCAGGCGCGCGGGCTGGACGTCGGCCAGCAGCGGGGCCTGACGGTCCCGTTCCGAGAGGCTGGGGTTGGCGAGCGGCCACTCGATGCCGATCGCCGGGTCGTCCCAGCGGATCGCGGCATCACCGGACGGCTGGTATTCGCGGGTGCAGAAATAACAGAAAAGCGCGGTCTTCGAGGTCACCAGGAATCCGTGGGCGAAGCCCTCCGGCAGGTAGAGCTGGCGGTGATTATCCGCCGACAGGTGGTGGCCGGTCCAGCGCCCGAAGCTCGGCGAGCCGGGCCGGATGTCGACCGCCACGTCGTACACCTCGCCCTCGAGCACGAACACCAGCTTGCCCTGCGGGTTCGGGTATTGGTAGTGCAGCCCGCGCAGCACGCCGCCGCTGGAGCGCGACACGTTGCTCTGAGCGAAGCGCGCGTCGATCCCGCGGCCGCGGTAGCGGGAAAGGTTCCAGGTCTCCATGAAAAACCCGCGCGCATCCCCGTGCACCTCCGGTTCGACCAGCAGCACGTCGGGCAGGTCGGTGGCGATGACCCTCACCGTGGCGTCCGGCCACCGGCGGCGATTCGCAGCAGATACTCGCCGTAGCTGTTCTTGGCCAGCGGCTCGGCCAGCCGGTTGAGTTGCTCGGCATCGATCCAGCCCTTCAAGAACGCGATTTCCTCGGGACAGGCGATCCGCAGGCCCTGGCGCTGCTCCAGGGTCTCGATGTAGGTGCCGGCTTGCAGCAGGGATTCGTGAGTGCCGGTGTCCAGCCACGCGTAGCCTCGCCCCATCCGTTCCAGGGTCAGCAGACCCTGGTCCAGGTAGCGCCGGTTGAGATCGGTGATCTCCAGTTCGCCGCGGGCCGAGGGCTTGAGTTCGGCGGCCAACTCCGGCGCGTGGCCGTCGTAAAAATAAAGCCCGGTCACCGCGTAGTTCGAGCGCGGCTCGCGCGGTTTCTCCTCCAGCGAGACGACGTTTCCTCTGGCGTCGATCTCGGCCACCCCGTAGCGCTCCGGGTCGCGAACCCAGTAGCCGAACACGGTCGCGCCGCGGGTTCGCGCGTTCGCCCGCGCCAGCAGCTCAGGGAACCCGTGGCCGTAGAAGATGTTGTCGCCCAGCACCAGGCACGAGGGCCCGGCGGCGACGAAGTCGCGGCCGATCAAATACGCCTGGGCCAGGCCCTCGGGCTTGGGCTGGGCCGCGTAGCTGAACGCCATCCCCCACTGGCTGCCATCGGCCAGCAGCTCCTTGAACAATGCCTGCTCGTGCGGGGTGGTAATCACCAGCACGTCGCGGATCCCGGTCAGCATCAAGGTGCTCAGGGGGTAATAGATCATCGGCTTGTCGTAGATCGGCAGCAGCTGCTTGCTGAC
>JBFJNB010000403.1:0-3191 GCA_041633655.1 Lysobacterales bacterium
CGCCACGCTGGAGGCGATCGCGCGCTTCGCCGAGCGCCGCGGGCTGGTCGTTTTGTCCGACGAGATCTATGACCAGGTGCTGTTCGACGAGGTCGAATTCGTGCCGATGGCCACTCTGGTCGAGGACACGCTGTGCGCGACCTTCGCGGGCCTGTCGAAGGTCTACCGCGCCTGCGGCTACCGGGTCGGCTGGGTCGTTTACAGCGGCGCGCGCCGGCACGCGGGGGAGTATCTGCTCGGGGTCGAGCTGCTGGCCTCGCTCCGGCTGTGCTCCAACGTGCCGGGGCAATGGGCGGTGCAGACCGCGCTCGGCGGCTATCAGAGCATCCGCGAACTGGTTTCGCCCGGGGGGCGGCTGTACCAGAGCCGACAGGCGGTCATCGATGCGGTCGCGGCCAGCGGCTACCTGTCGCTGGTCGAACCGGCCGGCGCGATGTACGCCTTTCCCGCCGTCGACACCTCGCTCATGCCCGGCTTCGACGACCACGCGTTCGCGATGGACCTGCTCGAGCGCAAGCACCTGCTGGTGGTGCCGGGCTCCAGCTTCAACTTCTCGGAGCCGGACCACTTCCGGATCACGATGCTGCCCGACAGCGATACCCTCAAGGACGCTTTCGGGCGGATCGAAGAGGTGTTGGAGGACTATGCCCAGCAGCCCGGGTGACCGGTTCCTGGCGCTGGGAGATTCGTACACGATCGGCGAGGCGGTGGCCGCGGCCGACCGCTGGCCGGTGCGCCTGGCCGCGGCGCTGCGCGAGCGTGGCGTCGCGATCGGCAATCCCCGGATCGTCGCGCGCACCGGCTGGACCGTCGCCGAACTGGCCGCGGCCATCGAGCGCGCGGCGCTCGCGCCGGGTTATGCGCTGGTATCCCTGTCGATCGGCGTCAACGATCAGTATCGCGGTTATCCGCTTGCCGAGTTCCGCGAGCGCTATCCCGCGCTGCTCGAACTTGCCGCGGACCTTGCCGGCGCCGCCGCGCGCGTGCTGGTAGTTTCAATCCCGGACTGGAGCGCGACCCCGTTCGCCGGCGGAGACCCGCGCGGTCGCGAGCGGATCGCCATCGAACTGGCCTCCTACAACGATTTGGTCCGCGGTCTCAGCCTGGCCGCTGGCGCGGTCTACGCCGACATCACGCCCGCGACCCGCGCCATGGCCGACGATCCGGCCCTGGTCGCCGCCGACGGGCTGCACCCATCGGCGCCGATGTACGCGCGCTGGGTCGCCCAGCTCGAGCCGATCGCGCGCCGGATGCTCAGCGAGAAGCGACCCTCATGTCGCTGATCGCCTCGATCGCGCTGGCCGCTCTGCTGTGGGCGCTCGCGCTGTGCATCAGCCTGTCCCGGGCCCTCGGCCGCGACGCGCGTGCCTGGCTGGTCGCCTGCTTCGCGGCCAGCTTTCTGTACGTGGTCCTGTCGCTGCAGCTCGAACGGACCGACCCCCAGATCTGGCTGATCGGTCTCAAATGGGGCCTGTTCACGACCGCGCTGTTCGCGTTCGTGCGCTACCGGATGTGCCGCCGCTCGAATGGGCGGTAACACGAATGATCGATGCCCGCGCGGCCGCCGCAATCAGCGCGCGGCCCGGCGGGGCTTCGTGGGCGGATCGAAGAGTTGGCCGAAATGGAACGCCGCGGGGGTCGGGCCGGCGCGCTGAATCCGCCGCAGCGCCTCCTCGCCCTCGGCGACGCTCGGGAGGTGCCCGGCGGGCACCCACCACAGCGCCAGCATCGGTGCCTCGGCGGTATGAAACCAGTCGCGCTTGCCGCGCAGCAGCTCGCGGTGATCGGATCGGTACGCGAACGCCTGGAGTGCCTCCAGCGACTCCCACACCGACATGTTGAAGATCAGGTCCGGGTCGTCCAGCACCCGGGTGCCGGTGGCGTTGCCGCTGTCGTCCCGGTAGCGCCAGACGAAACCCGGACTGCGCTGTGCCAGCTCGTTGATCTCCTCCAGCCGGCCGGTGAATCCGGCCATTCTCGGGTCGTCGAGCGCGTACCGGGCGCGCGCGACGTTGGCCTGGGCGAGCTGAAATGCGCTCACGACCCCGCCCCGCACTCGGGCTCCGCTTCGAGGATCTCGCGCTGCGCCTCGGTAGGCTCCATCCCGCGATCGGCGCCAGCGTCGAACAGCACCCGCCACCCATCCGCGCCCTTGCGCCAGACCGAGGTGAACGTGCCCCAGGACTCGACCGTCGCGCCCTCGGGGCCGGTCGAACGCACGCGGTAGGGCCCCCGGGTCAGCGCCAGGTCGCGGCTGCCAGCCACCTCGACGATTTGCGGCCGCCAGCGGATCGCCGGCCCCCCGTCGGTCAGGAACGGCGCCCAGGCCGCGAGCACCGCGCCCGGACCCTGCAGCGTCTCCCCGCTCACGAAGCGCGCGTCTTCGTCGATGAACGCGGCGAACGCGGCCGCGTCGCGCCGCTCGGCCGAGTGGCTGAACGCGGTCTCCAGGCAGCGCACTTGGTTTTCGAGTTCGCCGGTGCCGGCGAAGCCGATCAGCAGGGCGACGATCAGGTGCATCTGGCTTCCTCCCACGGTTCGGTCCGGGTTGAGGAAGTATACGCAAGCGTTGCTCAGCGCGGCGACCCGGATCCTGCCCTTGTGGCTCCCCCACTCGTCCAGGCCACCCGCCCGAGGTTGGTCACCGCCTTGCCAAGCAGCCACAGAAACGCGAGCGGAAAGATGATCGTCTGCAGGATGAACACCGCGGTCAACTTCAGCAGGTGCTCGATCGCCGCGCCCATCTTGTGCTGGAACTCGGCCATGCGCCGGTCCAGGTCGAGGCTGGCGGCCTGCTCACTGAACCACGCCCGCAGCGATGCAAACCAGCCCTGCGGCTCGGCCGCCTCCGGGCGATCCTGATCGCGCAGCGCCTCGAGGTTTTCGGTAGTCTCGACCACCACCTGGCGGGAGCGCTCGTAGTCGTCGGCCATGAACAGGTCGTAGACCGCGTTGTTCAGCACCACCATCAGCGGCATCGCGAAGCGCAGCAGCAACGCCAGCACGAAGAACCGCTGCACCGCGCGGCGCCACGCGCGCCCGGCCGGGCGCACCAGCAGGTAGAGGTAAGCCAGCGCGCCCAGACCCACGACCAGGCTGATCCCCCACCAGGCGCTGATGTCCATCAGCACCTTCTGGATCCCGAGCGAGGTGCTGGCGGCCAGCATCACCCACGAGAAGCGCTCGACGAG
>JBFJNB010000404.1:0-3189 GCA_041633655.1 Lysobacterales bacterium
GGCGAAAAAGCGCTGCGGCCGGGCCATGCCGGCGGCGGCAAGCATGCGCCGGCCGCGCAGCGCCGTCAGCGCCTGCGGCGAGGCGGCCTCGCCGCGCCACCATGCCTGCAGTTCGACCGCGCCGCACAGTTCGCTGCGCGCCAGGCTGCCTGCCAGCCGCGTGCTTGGGCGCGTGGCGTTGTAGACCACCAGCGTGCTGATGTCATTGGGCGTTGCGCCGGCGGCAGGCAGCGGCTCGCGTAGCGGTCCGGCGGGAAGCAGCCAGCCGTTGCCGCTGCCGCGCTCGTCGAAGACGAGAATTTGCAGGTCGCGCTGCAAAGCCAGGTGCTGCAGGCCGTCGTCGCTGACGATCAGGTCCAGCCGGTGGCGCGCACTCAGTGCGCGCGCCGCGCCCACCCGCTTCGAGCCGACCGCCACCGGTACCCCGGTTTTGCGCCGGATCAAAAGCGGTTCGTCGCCGACCGCCTCGGCGCTGGAGGAGGTCTCGACAAAGCGCGGACCGGTCCCCGCCCGGGAGCGGTAGCCGCGGCTGACCACGCCGGCGCGCAGGCCGCCCGCGGTCGCGAGTTCGACCAGCCGGATCACCAGCGGTGTCTTGCCGGCGCCGCCGGCGGTCAGGTTTCCGACCACCACCACGGGCACGCCGGGGTGGGTCGCCAGCAGCCGGCCGGCGGCCCGGTGCAGCGGCGCCAGCAGCGCGTAGCAGAGTTCCAGGCCGCGCAAACCCAGGCCCGGCGGCTTGCTCCCATACCAGACCGCGTCCAGCCCCCTGCTCTCAACGGCCATCGGCATGCGGCTCCCCGGCCGGGTCCTGGAATTGGAGCCGGTGCAGCGCCGCGTAGTGACCGCCGCGCGCCAGAAGCTCCGGGTGCGAGCCCCGTTCCACCACCCGCCCGTGGTCGAGCACGATGACCTGATCGGCGCCCTCCACGGTCGACAGGCGGTGGGCGATGACCAGGGTCGTGCGCTCGCGCATCACCTGATCCAGCGCGGCCTGGATCAGCCGCTCGGACTCGCTGTCGAGCGCCGAGGTGGCCTCGTCCAGGATCAGGATCGGGGCGTCCTTCAGGACCGCGCGGGCGATCGCGATGCGTTGCCGCTGCCCGCCCGAGAGCTGGGTTCCACCCTCGCCCAGGCGGGTTTCCAGGCCCTGCGGCAGGCGCTCGATGAACTCCATCGCGTTGGCCCTGCGCGCGGCCGCTTCGATCGCGTCGGGGGAGGCGCGCTCCAGCGCCCCGTAGGCGATGTTGCGCGCGATCGTGTCGTCGAACAGCACCACGTCCTGGCTCACCAGGGCGACCGCGGCACGCAGGTCGGCGAGCCGGTATTCGGCGAGGTCGTGACCGTCCAGCAGGATGCGCCCCTCGGTCGGCCGGTAGAAGCGCGGGATCAGGCTGACCAGTGAGGTCTTGCCGCTGCCGGAGCGCCCGACCAGCGCGGTGACGGTTCCCGGACGCGCGCTGAAGCTGACCTGGTCCAGCACCGCTTCGCCGTCGGGCCGGTAGCGCAGCCCCACCCGCTCGAATTCGAGATGACCCACCGGCCGCTCCAGCGCGCGACCCTGGTCGGGTGCTTCCTCGTCGACGTCCAGCAGCTCGAAAATCGAGTCGGCGGCGGCCACCCCGCGCTGGATCATCACGTGCACGTTGGTCAGCTTTTTCAAAGACGGCAGGATCGCCAGCATCGCGGTCATGAACGAGGTGAACGCGCCCGGGGTGATCTCCTCCAGCATCGCGTCGCGGGTCGCCAGGAACACCAGGATCGCCAGCATCAGCCCGGCCAGGAGCTGCACCAAGGTGGCGCTGCCGGATTTGGTCGCGACCAGCTTCAGGTGCTGGCGGCGGTTGGCGCGGTTGACCTGGTCGAAGCGCTCGGCCTCGCTTTTCTGGCCGCCGTAGATCTTGACCACCTTGTGGCCGAGCACGATCTCGCTGGTGCGCTGGGTCACGGTGCCCATCGTGTCCTGGATCTTGCGGCTCAGGCGCCGGAAGCGGCGGCTCACGAACGCGATCAGGATCGCGATGACGGGCCCGATGACCAGGGTCGCCAGGGTCAGGTACAGGCTGTGGTAGAACATCACGCCGAGGAAGGCCAGGATGTACAGGCTGTCGCGCACGACCACCGTAACCGCGTTGGTCGTGGCCTCGGCCACCTGCTCGACGTTGTAGGTCAGGCGCGACAGCATCTGGCCGTGCGAATGGCGATCGTAGTAAGCGGTCGGCAGGTTCAGGTACTTCTCGAATACCCTTGCGCGCAGGTCTCGGACCACCGAGCGGCCGGCAGCGGCCATGCAGTAATCCGCGACAAAGCTGCCGATTCCGCGGCCGACGAAGATCGCCGCGATCCACAGCGGCAACTGGCGGATGACGTCCAGATTCTTGGCCAGCAGCGCGTCGTCCAGCAGCGGCTTGGTCAGCGCCGCGAAGCCACCGGTGCAGGCAGCATCCACCGCCATCGCCAGCATCGCCACCGCCACCAGCGGCCAGTAGCGGGCGGCCTGGCCGAGCAGGCGCCGGTACACCGGCCAGGCGCGGTCCATGGGCAGCGGCCGTTCCGGCGGTGGCGCGTTTCTGGGCACAGCCCGAGCGGTCGCTAGTCCGCCTCGGCAGCCGGCGTGGTCGCAATCGACAGATTGACGAAACCGAGCTGGTTGACCGCGTCCATCGCGGTGACTACCGCCTGGTGCGGGGTGTTGGCGTCGGCCCGGATCACCAGCGGCACGTCGCGGTCGTCACCCGCGGCGCGTTCGATCGCCTGCTTGAGCGTGGCAAGTCCCCGGTTGACGACCTCGTTGTTGTTGACGAAATAGCGCCCGTCCTCGCTGATCGCGATCTCGAGGCGCTCCTGCTCGACGCTGGCCGGCTCCTCGGCCGCCTCCGGCAACTGGATCCGCAGCCGCGCCTGGCGCTCGAACGTGGTCGTGACCATGAAGAAGATCAGCAGCAGGAACACCACGTCGATCAGCGGCGCCAGGTTGATTTCCGGCTCGTCGCCGGAGGTCTCCTGGAGCCTCATGCCTCACTGGCCTCGCGGCTGGCCACCCTCCGGGCCGCGCGGGTCGGATGCCCCAGGTCGATGGTGTCGATCAGCGCGATCGCCTGCTGTTCCATCTCGACCACCAGCCAGGCGACCTGGCCCTTGAAATAGCGGTGGAAGAAGAACGCCGGGATTGCTACGAACAGACCAGCC
>JBFJNB010000405.1:0-3170 GCA_041633655.1 Lysobacterales bacterium
CCGCCACTTGACGCTGGCGCAGCCGCGCCCCGCCGACCGGGTCGTGACCCCGATGGATCAGGACCTGGCCGCGCTGAACGCCCGCCTCGGCCGTCTGATCGTGCCCTATGGCAGCGAGGACGAGCAGGCCGAGGTCGAGGCCAAGCAGGAACGCGCCGAGGCGCTCAGCGACGCGGCCGCGGCGGATCGCCTGGCCTTCAACATGGCCACCGGGCGGATCGTGCACGGCAGCGGCGACCTGGTGCAGGACCTGGACGCCGGCATCGTCGAGCTCGGCGCGCTCGCGCCCGAGCGCCTGCCGCCGGGGATGCGCAGCATGACCCAGGACGAGGTCCACGCGCGGCTGGGGGTGATCCGCGCCGAGCGCGAGGAGCTCCGGCAACTGATCGCGAGCCTGGTCGCCGAGCGGCGACAATTCATCGACGCGCGCCAGGACCGGGAGGGATTCGAGGCGCTGGTCTCCCAGGTGATCATCGAGCAACTGGCGTCGCGCCCATAAGCCGCGAGCTAGAGTCCCAGGCCCTCCTTGATGCTGGAGATCAGCACCATCCCGACCGTGACCGGAGCGACGTAGCGGATCACGCCGCGCCAGTAGGCATACGCGCGCCCGCCGAGACCCAGCTCCTCGGCGGCGGCCCGCGGGGAGAGCACCCAGCCCGCGAACAGCGCCAAGAGCAGCGCGTTGACCGGGATCAGCACGTTGGCGACGAAGAAGTCCATCAGCTCGAACAGGCCCTTGTCGGCCAGGAACTCGACCATCGCCAGCGGACGAACGTCGGACCAGACGTTGAACGACAGCGCGAACACGATCCCGCCGACCCAGGCCAGCGCGCCGGCACCGACCGCCATCCACGGGCGGCTGAAGCCGCGGTGCTCCTCCAGCCACGACACCACTGGCTCGAGCATCCCCAGGGATGAGGAAAACGCCGCGAACGCGAGCAGGATGAAGAACAGGGTACCGACCAGCGCGCCGGCGGGCATGTCGCCGAAGGCGACCGGCAGGGTCTGGAAAATCAGGCCCGGACCGTCCCCCGGCGCCAGCCCCGCCGCGAACACGATCGGGAAGATCGCGAGCCCCGCCAGCAGCGCGGCGGTGGTGTCGGCCCCGCAGATCACCACCGAGGCCCGGGGCAGCGACACGTCGCGCGGCAGGTAAGCGCCGTAGGTGATCATCGCCCCGACCCCGACGGCGAGCGAGAAGAACGCCTGCCCCAGCGCCATCAGCACCATCGGAAAGGTCAGCTTGGAGAAATCGGGCTGGAACAGGAACTGAAGGCCGCGGGCGAAGTCGCCCTTGACCGCGGCATAGCCGACCAGCAGCACCAGGATTAGGAACAATGCCGGCAGCATCGCCTTGATCGCCGCCTCCAGGCCCTTGCGCACGCCGCGGGCGACGAAGAAGACCGTCGCCCCGACGTACACGGTGTGCCAGAAGATCAGCCGCTCGGGGGATCCGACCAGCGCGCCGAAGTTGGCCTGGGATTTCTCGGCGGTGAAGCCATCGAACGTGCCACGCGCGGCCTGGACGATGAACTCCAGCGACCAGCCGGCCACGATGCTGTAGTACGAAAGCGCCGCCAGCGGCATCAGGATCGAGATCCAGCCGATCGCCATCCAGCCACGCCCGGCCCCTTCTGCCCTTCTCAACACGCGCATCGTCTCGACCGGGCTCTGGCGGCCGCGCCGGCCCATTGCCAGCTCGGCCGCCATCAGCGGCACCCCGAGCACGATCACCCAGCCCAGATACACCAGTACGAACGCGCCGCCGCCGTTCTGGCCGGCCATGAACGGAAACCGCCACAGGTTGCCCAGGCCCACCGCGGCGCCGATCGCGGCCAGCAGGAACGCGGCCGACGAAGACCAGGATTCCTTGATCTTGAGTTCAGGCATGATCGATCCCCTCTGCGTTGGCGGCCGGGAGGCCGCGGACACCGATCCGAGTATACTGTGTCGATGACGGACCGCAGCGCCTTTCCGATCTTTCAGCGCAAGACCTTTATCAACAGTTGCTCCTACGGGGCGCTGGGTGAGCCGGTCCGACAGGCTTATTTCAAGTACCTGGCCGACCGCGACGAGTACGGCTCGCACTGGGAGCACTGGTGCGGGATGTACGAGTCGCTGCGCGACCTGGTGGCCGAGTTTCTTGGCGCCGAGCGCGACGAGATCGCGCTGACCGCGTCGGCCTCGGCCGGGATCAACGCGCTGGCCAGCGCGCTGGATTTCTCAGGACCCCGCAACCGAGTGATCACCGACGATTTCTCGTTCCCGACCGCGGCCCAGATCTGGCACGCGCAGAAGAAACGCGGGGCGCGCATCGAGCACCTGGCCGAGCGCGGCAAATCGGTGCCGCTGGAGGCGTTCGAACGCGCGATCGACGAGCGCACCTTGCTGGTGTCGGTGTCGCACGTTTGCTACCGCAACGGGGCCAAGAGCAATGTGCCGGCGATTCTCGAGATCGCGCGCGAGCGGGGCGCGCTGGTGATGCTGGACAGCTACCAGGCGCTGGGGCAGCTGCCGGTGGACGCCCACGCGCTCGGGGTCGATTTCTTAGTCGGCGGGTGCCTCAAGTACCTGCTGAGTTCGGCGGGCATGGGTTTGTTGTATGTGCGCCGGGACCTGACCGAGCAACTGCTGCCGACCACCAGCGGCTGGTTCGCGCAGGCCGACGTGCACGCGATGGACATCAGCGACAATCACCCCGCCCCGAACGCGCGCCGGTTCGAGATGGGCACCCCGCCGGTGCCGGCGGTGTACACGACCCTGGCGGGGATCGGACTGATCCACGACTACGGGATCGAGCGGATCGCCAGGGAGGTCTCGGTGCTGACCGCGGCGTTGAAGGAAGGCGCGTTGGAGCGGGGCTTCAAGCTGGCCACGCCCGAGGACCCGGCCCGCCACGGGGCGATGATCGCGATCCGCTCCAACGACGAGCACGCGCTGGTCGCGGCGCTGGCCGACGAAGGCGTCGTGACCTCGTGCCGCGACGGGAACCTGCGGGTCTCGGCGCACTTTTATAACAACCTGGACGACATCGAGCGGGTGCTGGCCGCGCTCGACAAGCACCGCCGCCTCGTGGCCTGAATCCAGCCGTGGCAAAGCCCAAGAGCTACCACATGTCGGCGGAGGAGTTCCGCCGCCACGGGCACGCTTTGATCGACTGGATCGCCGAC
>JBFJNB010000406.1:0-3159 GCA_041633655.1 Lysobacterales bacterium
GTTCATGCTGCTGTGCCTGCCGCTGCTGATGCTGGTGTTTGTGCCGGGCCTGGGAGTGTAGATCAACGGCAGCACCCGCTGGGTGCGAACCGGGCTGTTGAATTTTCAGGTGGTCGAGGCGGTCAAGCTGATGCTGGCGATCTATTTGGCCGGCTACCTCGTGCGCCAGGCCGAAACCCTGCGCACGCGCTTCGTCGGCAGCCTCAAGCCGCTGCTGCTGGCGGGACTGGCGGCCGGGCTGCTGCTGGCGCAGCCGGATTTCGGCGGCGCGATTCTGGTGCTGGGACTGACCGGGGCGATGATCTGGCAGGGCGGGGCGCGGCTGAAGGATCTGGGCGCGCTGGCGGTGCTGGCGCTGCCGGCGCTGATCTGGGCCGCGTTTTCGGAATCCTACCGGATGGAGCGCCTGAAGAGCTTCCTCGACCCCTGGGCCGACCCCTACGACGGCGGCTTCCAGCTCACCCAGGCGCTGATCGCGATCGGCCGCGGCGAGTGGTTCGGGGTGGGCTTGGGCGGCAGCGTGCAGAAGCTCTTCTACCTGCCGGAGGCGCACACCGATTTCATCCTCGCGGTGCTGGCCGAGGAGCTGGGGCTGGTCGGCGTGATCGCGGTCCTCGGCCTGTTCGCGCTGCTGGTCGGGCGCGGGCTGGTCATCGCGATGCGCTCGCTCGACCAGGGCCGCTATTTCGCCGGCTACCTGGCGTTCGCGTTGAGCTTCATGATCGGGCTGCAGTCGGTGGTCTCGATCGGGGTCAACTTCGGCGTCCTGCCGACCAAGGGACTGACCCTGCCGCTGATCTCGGCCGGGGGCTCCAGCGTCGTGGTGTCGTGCCTGATGGTGGGGCTGATCCTGCGCGCCGCGCACGAGGCCGCGCCCGCGGGCGGGCGGCCGGCAACGGTCGCGTCCCGACGACGCAAGACCGCGTCCGCGGGGCGGCGAAGGGTGACGCGGTGAGCCGCCCGGTGATCATCATGGCCGGCGGCACCGGAGGCCACATTTTCCCCGGCCTGGCGGTGGCCGAGGCGCTGGCCGCCGACGGGGTACCGGTGGTGTGGTTGGGCTCGCGGGTGGGACTGGAGAACCGGATCGTGCCGGCCCACGGCTATCCGCTGGAGACGCTGGCCGTGGCCGGGCTGCGCGGCAGGGGCTGGCGCGCGGCGCTGACGGCGCCGTGGTCGCTGCTGCGCGCGCTGGCGCAGGCGATGAAGATCCTGCGGCGCCACCAGCCGCGCAGCGTGCTGAGCATGGGCGGCTTCGCCGCAGGTCCCGGCGGGATCGCGGCGTGGTTGTTGCGCAAGCCCCTGCTGGTGCACGAGCAGAACACCATTCCGGGCTATACCAACCGGATCCTGGCGCGCTTCGCGGTGCGGGTGATGACCGGATTTCCGGACGTGTTCGGCGCGCGCGGGGAGTACCTGGGCAACCCGGTGCGCGCCGAGATCGCGGCGCTGCCCGAGCCCTCCCGCCGCCTCGCGGCCCGTGCCGGCCGGCGCCGGCTGCTGGTGCTCGGCGGCAGCCAGGGCGCCGGGGCGCTGAACCGGGTACTGCCGGCCGCGCTGGCGCGGATCGATCCCGCCGCGCGGCCCGAGGTTCGCCACCAGGCCGGCGGCGCGCACCAGGAACCCACCCGGGCCGCCTACGCGCAAGCCGGGGTCGAGGCGAGGATCTCCCCGTTCATCGACGACATGGCCGAGGCTTACGCGTGGGCCGACCTGGTCGTGTGCCGCGCCGGGGCGCTGACGGTCGCGGAGCTGGCCGCGTGCGGAATCGGCGCGCTGCTGATTCCGTATCCGCACGCGGTCGACGATCACCAGCGATCGAATGCCGAGTTCCTGGTCGCCGCCGGTGCCGCCGAGCTGATCCCCGAGGATCGGCTTTCGCCCGAATCGCTGGCCGAGCGGCTGGGGGCGCTGCTGGGCGACCAAGACGCGCTCGCGGCGATGGCCGTCGGCGCGCGCCGCCGGGCGCGGCCGCGCGCGGCCGCCGACGTGGCCCAACGGTGCCTGGAGGTCGCGCCCGCATGATCGACCGGCCGACACGCTTCGGGCACGACCACACCGGACGCTTCCGTCGGGTGCACTTCGTCGGCATCGGCGGCAGCGGGATGTGCGGGATCGCCGAGGTCATGCTCAACCTGGGCTACAAGGTGTCGGGCTCGGATCGCACCGATTCTCCGGTGCTCGAGCGCCTCAGAGGGCTCGGCGCGCAGATCCAGCTCGGGCACGCCGCGGCCAATGTGGAGGGGGTCAACGTCGTGGTGGTTTCCTCGGCGATTGCGGTGGACAACCCGGAGCTGGAGCAGGCCCGCGAGCTGCGCATCCCGGTGATCCCCCGCGCCGAGATGCTGGGCGAGCTGATGCGTTTCCGGCACGGGATCGCGGTTGCCGGCACCCATGGCAAGACCACCACCACCAGCCTGATCGCCAGCACGCTGGCCGAGGGCGGGCTCGATCCCACGTTCGTGATCGGAGGCCTGCTGAATTCACGCGGCAGCAACGCGCGCCTCGGCGCCGGGCGCTACCTGGTGGCGGAGGCCGACGAGTCGGACGGCTCGTTCCTGATGCTGCAGCCGACCATCGCGGTGGTCACCAACATCGACAACGACCACCTGGAATCCTACGGCCACGATTTCGACCGGCTGCGCGGCGCGTTCCTGGAGTTCCTGCACCGGCTGCCGTTTTACGGTCTGGCCGTGCTGTGCCAGGACGACCCGACGGTCGGGGATCTGATCGGAGAGGTCAGTCGCACCGTGGTCACTTACGGCTTCGACCCGGGCGCCGATTTCTCGGCCAGCAACCTGCGCCAGACCGAGGGTCGGATTGCGTTCGAGGCCAAGATCCCGGAGCGAGACGAGCCGCTCGCCATCGAACTGGGGATGCCGGGGCGGCACAACGTGCTCAACGCGCTGGCCGCGATCGCGGTGGCCTGGGAGCTGGGGGTCGACAACGAGCTGATCACCAAGGCGCTGAAGGAGTTCGCGGGCATCGACCGGCGCTTTCACGTCCAGGGCGAGCTATCCATCGGCGAGCGCCGCGCGCTGTTCATCGACGATTATGGGCATCACCCGACCGAACTCGCGGCGACGATGCAGGCCGCCCGCGACGGCTGGCCCGGGCGGCGTCTGGTCGCGGTGTTTCAGCCCCACCGCTACACCCGCA
>JBFJNB010000407.1:0-3150 GCA_041633655.1 Lysobacterales bacterium
CACCTCGGCCTCGAGTCCGGATTCGTCTACGTCGCGATGAATCTCGCCGATCCCGACCTCGGCCCTTCCGAGGACCCGGCGCGCGACGCGCGCAACCGGGCGCTGCGCTGTGCGCTGCGCAGCGCGTTCGATTGGGTGCTGCGCAACGAGTCCTTTTATTCCGGAATCGGCGAGCCCTTTCCCGGCATCATCCCGCCGATCCTGCCCGAATTCGATCCGACGCTCCCGCGCGATTCGATCGCCGCCGAGCCAGACCGGGCGCGGGCGCTGCTCGCCGAAGCCGGCTGGAACGAGCATAACCTGCCGGAACTCGAGTACGGTTTCGTCAACGGGGTGGTCCAGCAGCAGAGCTACGAGCAGTTGCGCAGCGAATTCGCCGCCATCGGTTATCCCGCCAGGAAGGTGCGGCGTCAGGTACACCCGACTTTCGGCGAACTGAACCGCGCTTACCGGAATCGTCAGATGCACCTGGTGCTGCTGGGCTGGACGCTGGATTACCCGGACGCGGAAAACGTGCTGCAGTTGTTTTACGGCCCCAACGCCTCGCCCGGCTCCAACACCAGCAACTACAGCAATCCGGAGTACGACCGCCTGTACGAGGCCGCGGCGGTGATGCATCCGTCGCCCGAGCGCACCGCGCTGTATCGGCGGATGAACCGGATGCTGGTCGACGACTGCGCGACCATCTCCGGCCTGTCGCGCGGGCGCCTGTACCTGATCCACAAGAACGTCCTCGCGGTGCCCGATCGCGATACCCTCGGCGGATTCTTCCTGCGTTTCGTGGATCTGCGCCAGCGCTGATCCCATTTCTCCCCGCGAGCCGTTCGGGCGACAATAGCGCGGTGCGCGCCGCGATCGACAATCTGCTGAGCGTGGTCCTGCTGGTGCTGGGGGTAACGCTGATCGGGTTTTTGCTGATGGTCTACTTCGGTCCCGACCAGACCTACCAGCACACCAGCAAGAACCCCACGCCCGAGGAAATCGCCGCAATCCGGACCCAACTGGGCTACGACCAGCCGCTGCCGGTGCGCTATCTGACCTACCTGAAGGAGCTGGCGACGCTCGATTTCGGCTTTTCGGACGCGACCGGCGAACAGGTGACGACGATCCTCGAGCGCACGGTCCCGGTCTCCGCCGCGCTGCTCCTGCCCGGCTTCGTGCTCGGTCAGTTGCTGGCGCTGGTGCTGGCAGGGATCGCCGCGTTCAACCAGGGTCGCTCCCTCGACCGGGCGATCATGGGCCTGGCGGTGGCCGGCATGTCGATCAGCTTCCTGGTCGTGATCATCGCGTTCCAGGTGGTGTTTGCCTCCCGCTACGGTCTCAACTGGTTCCCGGCGCGCGGCTGGGACGCGAGCTCGGCGAGTGCCTATCTGCGTCATATCGCGGTGCCGACGCTGGCGATCGTGTTCGTGTCCACCGGCTACAACACCCGCTTTTACCGCTCGCTGTTCGTCGAGGAACTCGGTCGCGACTACGTACGCACCGCGCGCGCGTTCGGCTTCTCGCGGCCGCGAATTTTCCTGCTCGGGGTGCTGCGCAACAGCCTGCTGCCGATCATGACCCGGGTCCTTTATTCGATCCCGATGCTGCTGGTCGGCGGCAGCCTGATCCTGGAGGGCTATTTCGGGATCCCCGGGGTCGGCAAGGTGACCTACGACGCGATGACCAGCGGCGACCAGCCGGTGCTGAAGGCGGTGATCGGGCTGGCGTCGGTCGTGCTGGCCGCGATTACGCTGCTGGCCGAGCGGCTGTACACGTTCGCCGATCCGCGGATCAGATGAGTTCTCGGCGACCCCGCTCGTGGTGGCGCCGCATGCTGGCCGAGATCCTGGCTGACCGGCTCGCGCTGGCCTGCCTGTCGGTATTCGTCGCCTTCCTGATCGCCGCGCTCGGGGTCTGGGTCGGGCTCTGGGGCCAGCAGTGGTCAACCACCAGCGCGGCCATCCGCGCACCGATCTCGGCCGAGCACTGGTTCGGCACCAATGCGATCGGTCAGGATATTTTCGCCCGCTGTCTGTACAGCACGCGCACCGCGTTCGAGGTGGGGCTGCTGGTGGCGATCGTGGCCACCGCGCTGGGGGCGCTGCTGGGAGCGGTGGCCGGCTACTACAACACGCGCTGGCCCGACCGGGTGACGATGTGGCTGATGGGGGTCATCGACGCGATCCCGTTTTACCTGCTGGTCGCCGCGGTGGCCTACGCGATGCGCGGCAATCCGTTCGCGATGCACATCGCGATGGTCGCGTGCTTCTGGACTACGACCGGGCGGCTGATCCGGGCCGAAGTGATCAAGCTCAAGCAGTTGTCCTTCGTAGAAGCCGCGCGCGTGATCGGCGTCTCGGAGCCGGGGATCATCTTTCGCCACATCCTGCCCAACACGGTCCACCTGATACTGGTCCAGGCGACCATTTCATTCGTCGCCGCGGTCAAGGCCGAGGTGGTCCTGAGCTTTCTCGGTCTCGGGGTCAAGGATGGGGTAAGCTGGGGCGTGATGATCGCCGAATCCGCGCGCGACAATCTCGCCGGCCATTTCAACAATTTCATCGTGGCCTCGCTGTCGCTGTTTTTGCTGGTGATGGCGCTGAACCTGCTGGCCGACGTGATCCAGGACGTGCTCGACCCGCGCCGCGGGCAACGGATCTAGGAGGAGATCGCATGGAAACTGAAACGAACCGGGTGCCAGCGCCGATGCGCAGCGGGTGGGGGCGTCGCTATTGCGGGTGGCTGCTGTTGTCGGTCCTGCTGCTGACCGCATGCGGCCCGCGTGCTCCGAAGCTGGAGCCCCCGGCGCTGCGCATCGTCGAGCTTCAGTTGGTCGCCGACGAGACCGTCGAGGTCTGGCTGCGGGTGCGCAACCCGGTGGCGGCGACCCTGCCGGCCAGGCGGCTGACGTTTTCGCTCGAACTCGACGGGCAGAATCTGGGGCGGTTCGATCCGCCGTTCGATCTCAAAGTCCCGGCCCTGGGCAACGAACTGATCCAGGTCGAGGCCCCGGCCCGCGCCGGCGTGGCCGCGCTGCTCAAGCGGCTGGAAGCCGGGGAACTGAACCGGATCGCGTACTCGATCGAGGGTGAGCTGGCCCACGGCGACGGCAAGGCGACGCTGCCGGTCGCGGCCCGCGGCTGGCTCAGTCCGACTCCCGGCAAACCG
>JBFJNB010000408.1:0-3144 GCA_041633655.1 Lysobacterales bacterium
CCCTCCCAGGCTGCCCAGAGGGGTACGATAGACCGAATCGCGGAGTCTGCCAAGGTGCTTCCCGCAGCCGCGCTGCCTGGCTGGAAATCGGCTCCCGAGCGACCGGAGCGAGGAAACAATTTTTTACTCCATTCCGCCTGATACGAGACAATTTGCAAGAAAATTCTGGGTTTTGCGGGCTATAATGCGCGGGTGGCGGGGAGCGCACCTGGGCCATCGAAAAACGAAACGGGGAACAAGAGTTGGAGCCGAGAGTGATTTCTCTGTCCTCAGCATCGCCACCGCAGACCAAGCCGGGACGCGATTCGCGCTTTGCCGGCCGCCGCGCATTCGATCGCTGGCTGGAGTCGCTGCCGCTGGCCAACGTTTCCGCCGCCGGCGCCGAACTGCTCGCCGGCCTGCAGGAGCTGAACCACTCGAGGCTCAGTTCCCGGTTTCGCCTGCACGCGCTCGAAAGCCTGACCGAACCATGCCTCGCGGTGGTCGGGGTGCTGGACAAGCGCTACCAGGACACGAGGTTTCCGCTCGATGAGCGTACCGACAAGATCGGTCGCATCGCGCTGCATTTCTTCCGCGAGCTGGGGCTGGGCTACCGGCTGGCGGCCGATCAGCTCGCCGCGCAATCGGTCAAGATCTCGTTTCTGAACCGGCGCGCCGGCATGCTGTGCCTGCACCGGGCGCTGTGCTGCTACGAACAGCTCCAGTACCGGGCCAGCCTGTTGTACAAGCCGTTGCCGCGTGGAAGCTGGAACGAAATCCATACCCTGTACGCGTTCGCGGAGCAGAATGGAGCGGCCGGCAAGGCGTACCAGGATGCGCTCGGGTGGCTGAAGAAGACCCATCGCATCGTCGACGTTTACAAGCGCATCCTGCTGATGGGTCTGTGCGACCCGTCGCGGCTCGGTCAGCGAGCGATCCAGCAGGTGTACCGTGCGTGCGAGATCTGGGGCCAGCGCTGCAGCATCGCCGGTTCCGGGGCCGTGCCGGCGGGCCAGTTCGCGATCCGGCTGATCGCCGACGATCCCCCGCAACTGGTGGAAGACGAAGGCGAGCGCGCCGACCTGCGCTTCGATCTGAGCGCGCTCAAGCGCTGGCTGGAGGAGCTGCTGGAAGCCACCCCGAACGAGCAGACCGACATCGCCTTCAAGATGGAAAGCCACCAGACGCTGATCCTCGACCGGGTACTGGTCCACCAGCTGGTGCGGACCTGGGGAGTACGCATCTCTCGCGGCTACCAGCGGATCCCCGCGGGACACTCGATCCGGCTGGTGCTGGGGCTCAACGGCATCCACTTCATGGCCGCCGGCGAGCAGAGTTTCAGCCAGTTCCTGGAGGAAACCGGCAACGACGCCTTCTCCCACCAGTCCGGCTCGATCAACAACTGGGTGGCCGGCAGCGAGCACCGCTTTCGCCCGCCGCTGCACGACGCCCAGGTGCTGAACCAGAGCCTCGGCGGTTATCGGCTGCGCCTTTCCGAGCCCGAGGACATGCACCTGCGGGTGGGCGAGCTGGTGGCGGTCAGCGCGTCCAGCCTCAGCGAGAACGACGCCGTGTGGATGATCGGCGCGGTCCGCTGGCTGCACGCGGTCAGCACCCGCGAGCTGGAGGTCGGGGTGTCGCTGATCGGTCGCGACGCGCAGGCGACCGCGGTGCTGGCGCAGGTGCCGGGCAAGCGCATACCGCCGGCGCGCGGCCTGATCATGAAGGGCTTTCAGGCCGACGACCGCGATCAGGAATCATTGGCCGTGCCGCCGCTGTCCGGGGTCGATCTCGAAACCAAGCTCCTGATGTGCTGGCGCGGGGAGATGCGGATGCACGACGCCCAGGTCACGTTGACCGAGCTGACCGACCGCACCACCGAATACTGGCGCTTCTGCTTCGAGCGCTCCGCGATCGAGGTCGACGACGGGGCCGACCTGGCGCCGCTGCCCACCGCTTTTGAAGGCCGCTCCTCGCAGTAGCGACAACTCGCTCGATCCGCGGCTACGGCGCGTCCTGAACCTCGACCCGGCGGCGCCCGAGGCGCACCTCGCGGTGCGTGATGTAGGCCCCGGCGGCGAAGATCACCCCGGCCCCGATCCAGGTCCACAGGTCCGCGGTCTGGGCGAACAGCCAGTACCCGAACAGTGCCGAGAACGGCAGGCGGATGAAATCGAACGGCATCACCGCCGAGGCATCGGTGACCCGCAGCGCGCCGGTGAACAGCAGGTGGCCGGCGGTGCCGAACCCGCCCAGCAAGGCCATCAGCAGCCAGACCTCGGCGCTCGGCCACTGCCAAACCGCCAGCGCGGGCGGCAGTGACAGCGGCGTCATGAACAGCCCCATGTAGAACACGATCGCCGCCGGGGTCTCGGTCCGCGACAGCGTCTTGATCAGCAATACCGAGGCCGCCATCGTCATCGCCGAGACCACCACCACCATCGTCGGCAGCGACAGCGGCTCAATCCCCGGGCGCAGAATGATCAGCGCGCCGATGAAGCCGACCACGGTCGCGCTCCAGCGGCGTGCCTTGACCTCCTCGCGCAGCACCAGCGCGGCGCCGACGGTCACGAACAGCGGGGTCGTGAAGCTCAGCGAGACCGCCTCGGCCAGCGGCAGCACCGTCAGCGCCCAGAACCACATCCCCATAGCGGCCACGCCCAGCAGCGAGCGCACCAGGTACAGGCGAAAGCGGTCGGTCCTCAAGCTGCCGGCACGGCTGCGCACCACCCACGGCAGCATGAACGCGAGCCCGAACAGATTGCGGAAGAACACGATCTGCAGCGTGTTGAGTTCCTCGGACGCGAGCCGGATCACCGCGTTCATCGCCGCGAACAGGAAGCTCGCGGCGACCATCATCAGCGCGCCGCGGATCATGTGGTCGGCCGGCACCGGTCAGTTGCCCGACAGCAGGTCCGTCTGCATCGCGATCGGTTCGATCAGTCCGCGATGATTGTGGCGCGGGCTGTTGACCTCGGTGCTGACCGGATGAAAGTCCAGCAGCTCATCGGCGCACGGCGCCATCAGCGCGTGGGCCTCCTCCGGGGTGGCCTCCAGCCAGCGGGAATGTTGCTCGCGGGGCAGGATCACCGGCATCCGGTCGTGCAGCGCGGCGATGCGCCGGTTCGGCTCCGTGGTCAGGATCGTGAACGACCAGACGCGCTC
>JBFJNB010000409.1:0-3137 GCA_041633655.1 Lysobacterales bacterium
ACCGCGCGTTGCGCCAGCTCGAGGCGGGCGTTGATGGTCTCAACCGCGTCGCGCAGCGATTCCTGCGGGACGGCGGCGCGCTCGCCCCGCGGGGCCGCTTCGGCGCGAGCCGTCGCACCCTGCTGCACGGGGTTGCCACGACTTGCCGTGACTCGTGCGAAGAAAGCCAAGTCCGAGTCTAGTGTTGTTATATGCATGGCCCGTTACCGTCTCTCTTTTCCGCGATTCGGGATCCCCGGCGAACCGGGGACCCCGCCTTTGCCGTAGCTTGTACGCTACTGCAGCAGTGCCAATACGTTTTGCGGGTTCACGTTGGCCTGGCTCAGCACCGACAGACCCGCTTGCTGCAGGATCTGGGCGCGGGTCAGCTCCGCGGTCTCGGCCGCAAAGTCGGCGTCGCGAATCCGGCTGCGGGCCGCACTCGCGTTCTCCACCGTCGTCGACAGGTTGCTGATGGCCGATTCGAAGCGGTTCTGGACCGCCCCGAGGTCGGCTCGCTGGGACGAGATGGTGCCCAGCGCCGAGTCGACGATGGCCAGCGCGGCCAGCGCGCCGTCCACGTTGCCGATGTCGATGCTGGCGACCGTGGCCTCGGTCGAGCCGACCGCGGTGGCTGCGGCCACGTTCAGGATGCTGCCGGCGGTTTCGGCGATCGAGCTCTGAACCGAAAACTGCTCGGCCGAGTTGAAGGTCACCACACCGCTGACCACCGCGCTGTCGTTCTCGGCCGCGCCGGCGCCGTCGTCGTCGGTCAGGGTCACGCCGGTGGCGTTGCCGGAACCGGTCAACTGGATCGTCGACAGATCGGTCGAATGCGAGAAGTTGGTGATCTGGATGTCATCGCCGTTGGCGTCCTTCAGCGTGATGGTCGCCAGGTCGGAACTCAGCTCCGCGGTGATGCCGGTGGTGCCACTGGCATCGTTGATCGAGTCGGCCAGTGCGGTCAGATCGGTCGTGCTGGCGACGTTGGCCGAGATCGTGGTCGATGCACCACCGCTCGAGCCCAGCGTGAAGGTCACGACGCCTGCCGCGCTCAGCGTATCGAGCGTGGCGGTCGTCGTAGCGGTGGCGGTAACGCCGGTCGGTCCGCTGCTGCCGTTGACCGCCGCGGCGATCTCGGCGGCGGTCTGCCCGGCGCTGATCGCCAGCGTCTGGGCCCCGTCGGAGGTGTTGAAGGTCAGCGTCTGCGCCGCGATCGTGTTGTTCGCCGGCAGCGTCGCCGCCGCCGCGGTGACCGCGCCGGTACCCTGGTTGGCGGTAGTCGAACTCTCGGCGGTGACCGCATTGTTGGACAGGTCCACCGCGCTCGCGCCACGGATCGTCACGCCGATGGTCTCGTTGAGATTGGCGCCGACCTGGAACAGTTGCTGCGAGAAGTTGCCGTCGAGGATCAACTGCCCGTTGAACCGCGTGGTGTCGGCCACCCGGGTGATCTCGGCCTGCAGCGCGTTGACTTCGGCCTGCAGCGCCTTGCGATCCTCGGCCGAGTTGGTGGCGTTGGCCGACTGCAGCGCCAGTTCCCGGATCCGCTGCAGGTTCTCGCTGGTCTGCGCGAGCGCGCCTTCGGCGGTCTGGGCCAGCGAAATGCCGTCGTTGGCATTGCGGATGGCCTGGGTCAGGCCGCGAATCTGGCTGGTGAATCGTTCCGAGATCGCCAGGCCGGCGGCGTCGTCGCGGGCGCTGTTGATGCGCAAGCCGGTCGACAGTCGCTGCAGCGATCGGTTGAGTACGCCCTGGGACGCATTCAGGTTACGTTGTGCGTTCAAGGACGCGACGTTGGTATTGATGATCTGGGGCATCTGTTTGTTCTCCCGTCATACCGAGGCGCCCGATAGGGCGTTTGTTTTAGCAATACGTCGCGCGGTCGAGTAAAAAATCCGCGCGGTCAGATGGATTAACGGCAGAACGCTTGGGACCTTTAGGGGGCTGCGGAAGCGCGCGGCGCGCTCAGCCCAGAAGGTCCAGCAGAGCCTCGATCGCCGGCGAGTCGACCAGTACCGCGAGCCGGCCCTCGGCATCCAGCGGTTCGTGCTCGAAGCCGTGGAAAGCCGCGACCGCCTTCAGTTCGGGCAGCGGGCGGTTGGGGTCCTCGATTCGCCAGACGTGGTGCTTGGCGATGTTGACCAGGTCCGCGTAGCTGCTTTCCTCGCCGGCCAGTTCCCACCTGCCGGCCATTTCGGCGGCCTCGACGAATGCCGGGCTCATGCCCCAGCGCTCCAGCACCATGCTCGAGACCAGGTTACCGAGCTTTCTCAGGGAGCTGGTCACCGCGATGCTCCCGGTGATCGGCCGGTAGTCATCGAAGTACGACAGCAACGGCACCGCGCCGATTCCGTGCAGCAGACCGACCAGGAATGCCTGGTCGGCGTCCAGCGGCGGCCGGGCGCGCGGCGCCAGGATCCGCGCCGCGGCGCCCACGTGGACGCTGTGGCGCCAGAGGTTGCGGATCGTCTCGCGCAGCTCGGGATTGCTGAACTTGAACAATTCCCGCATCGCCAGCGACGTGGCGAGCTGGCAGCTCTGCTTCATCCCAAGCCGCACTAGCGCGTCGCGCAGGGTCGTGGTCCGGACCGAGCCGCCGATCAGCGCGCTGTTGGCCGCGGCGACCAGCTTCCCGGCGATCGCCGGATCGGTCTCGAGCAACCGGGTCAGATCGGCGATCGAGGCATCCGGATCGGAGCTGATCTCGCGAATTCGCATCGCCACTTCGGGAATGCTGGGCACCGGAATTTTCCGGTCGCGATAATCGTCGAACAGGCGGCGCATGATGTTGGCCTCCACCTCGACCACGCGAACCTCGTTGACTTCGATCGCCTCGTTGTCGGCTTCCTTCTGCTCGTCGCGGAGCATCTGGAACTGGTGCTTGTCGACCTTGATGAGCTTGCTGCGCCCGGCGACGATCGCGGTCTCGGTCATCGTTCGTTCGGTAAAGATCGGACACAGGGCCCGGTCCGAGTCGGCGGTGAATTTCTCGGTCTTGCTGCGCGGCGCCTTCAGTTTGGCGCTGCCGTCGAGCAGGTAAACGAACCAGTTGCGCTCCTCCTGCGCGCTGAGCGTGGTCCGCGACCGGACCTCCAGCGGCTGCGCCTTGGCCATCAGCTTGGCCATCCGCGAGCGGTTCAGCGACTTCAGCGGAA
>JBFJNB010000410.1:0-3134 GCA_041633655.1 Lysobacterales bacterium
ACCCGTTCGGCGGCGATCTCCTCGCCGTTGCTCAGCGCAACGCCGGTTACCCGCCCGCCCTTGACGACGATTCGCTCGACCGCCGCGTCGGTGCGGATCTCGCCGCCTTCTGCCTGCAGCGACGAAGCCATCGCGTCGGCGATCGCCCCCATCCCTCCGCGTGCGAAACCCCAGGCGCCGATGTTGCCGTCGACCTCGCCCATCGCGTGGTGCAGCAGCACGTAGGCGGTGCCGGGCGACCTGACCCCGAGCGCGGTGCCGATGATGCCGGAGCCGGCGTAGGCCGCTTTGATCAGCCCGTGCTCGAAGTACTCGTCCAGGTAGTCCGAGATGCTCATCGAGTTGAACCGGATCGTGTCGTAGATGGTCTCCTCGCCGAGGCGCCGGTACTCCATCCCCAGCCGCCAGAGTTCCCTCAGGTCGCGCAGCCGGAACGAGGTCGGGTCGGGCGGGGTGCGCAGCAGCATCGAGCGGATGATCCGGCACTGGCGCATGATGTCGGTGTGGTAGCGGCAGGCGGCGTTGGCATCGCGCGGGCTGTGGCGCGCCAGCTCCCGCCGCGCCACGTCCGGATCGACGTAGCTGCCGAGAAAATCGCCGCTACGCGTCAGGGTCACGCTGCCGCCGTAGGGCACCACCTGGAGCCCATGGCGGGCCAGGTCCAGGCCGCGGTAGATCTCGGGGCGCAGCAGGCTGCACACGTACGAGCAGGTCGAGTAGATCCAGTTCGGATACAGCTCGCGGCTGACCGAGGCGCCGCCGACGTAGGGATTTTTTTCCAGCACCAGCACCTTGAGCCCGGCCTTGGCCAGGAACGCGGCATTGGTCAGGCCGTTGTGGCCGGCGCCGATGACGATGGCGTCGTATTGAGTCATTCCTTGTGTGCCCCTGCTGGCTAGCCGGTCTTCTTGTTCTTGGGGCGGCTGTTGAGCCGGTCGAGGGTCTCGTCGACCGCCTGCTCGAACGCGTCCAGGGTCTCGTCCAGGCACTCCTGGTCGTGGGCCTCGCAGACGAACCACGGCTCGCGGGAGTCGGGCTCGCATAGGATACCCTGATCGTGCAGCCGCGGCGCCAGCAGTTCGTAGAACGAGTAGTCCGTCAGCGCCCAGTCGCGATAGTTGCTGGGTGCGGTTGCGCTGAAGAACAGGCCGCTCATCGCCGGGTGGCCGACGAAGGAGTAGTCGATCCCCCGCGCGATCAGGATCTCGCCGATGCCGGCGCGCAGGCGCTCGCCGTAAGCGGCGATCGTCTCCAGCGCGTCGGTCTCGTCCAGGATCTCGAGCGTCTTGTCGGCGGCCGCCAGCGTCACCGAGTGGCAGGTGTAGGTGCCGCCGTGGATCACGTCGCTGCCGATCCGGCGCATGATCTCCTCGCGCCCGGCGACGGCCGCGATCGGATATCCGTTGGCTATCGCCTTGGCGAAGGTGCACAAATCGGCGTCGAAGCCGAGCAGTTCCTGGGCCCCGCCGCGCGCGACCCGGAACCCGGTCTTGACCTCGTCGGCGATCATCAGCACCCCATGGCGCTCGCACAGCGCCCTGGCCTCGCTCATGTACTTGGGAGTTGCGCTGATGGAGCAGCAGTTGCCCATGATCGGCTCGATCAGGAACGCGCCGATTCGATCACGGTGGGCCTTGAGCACGTCCTCCAGCGCCTGCGCATCGTTCAGCGGTACCGTATGGACCAGCGCCCTCAGCATCCCCGGCACGCCGGCGCTGGCGGGGACCACCTGCGGGTCGAGGCGTCCGGGCTCCCAGTCCTTCATCGGCGTGTACCACAGCGCGGCGTCGAAGATCCCGTGGTAGCCGCCCTCGACCACCACGTACCCGTCCTTGCCGGTGTAGGCGCGCGCCAGCCGCAGCGCGCTCATCACCGCCTCGGTACCGGAGTTCGAAAACCGCACCAGTTCGGCCGCCGGCACCATCTTGGCGATTCGCTCCGCGACGGTGTATTCGAGTTCGGTCGACAGCGCGAACACGCCGCCGACGGCCATCCCCTCGCGTGCCGCGGCGTCCACCCGCGAGTCCGCGTAGCCGAGGATGTTGGGGCCGTAGCCCAGCCGATAATCGATGTAGGTGTTGCCGTCGAGGTCGGTCAGGCGCGCCCCGCGGGCGCTGCGCACGTAGATCGTGCGCTCGCGGCCCCAGTAGCGGAAGTTCGAGCTGACCCCGAGCGGCAGCCGGGTCAGCGCCTTTTGAAAGTGCCGATTCGAGCGGGTCAGCGGGCGAGTCATCGACGATTGCTCGGTTGCAGCGGTGATGTTATACAGGGTGGCACAGCGCCGTTATTCTGTCTACAGTGAATGAGTGTTCATTCAGAGTGTGGCTTTAGAAATAGGGTCCGGCCCGGATCACAAGGCTTCTTGCAGCCTGCAGCTGCAAGCCGCCATGCGCTCCTGGCCTTGCAGTGATCTCGGGGGAGCGCATGATTGCGGGTAGGATTCGACCGACGCATCAGGGGTTGCCTGGGTGGAGCGATCTTCGAAGCGGGGTCCGGCCAAGATCGCACCGCTGCTCGCGGCCGCAGGCCGCGAGGAGCCTTGTGACGATGGCCGTTCGGCGGTCGACCGGGCGAGGACGCCGGACACAGGTTAGGAGTAACGTCACTGGGAGCTAAGGCACGGACCAAACCGGCAGCGGAACGGCGCCGGCAGCTGATCAAGGCGACGATCCGGTCGGTGGCGCGGCGCGGCCTGCCGGATACGACGGTGGCGACGGTGGCGCGCGAGGCGGGCCTGAGTCAGGGAATCGTCAACCTGCACTTCAAGACCAAACAGCGGCTGCTGGTGGCCACGCTGACCTATCTGGCCGACGAATACCGTGCCGCGTGGGAGCAAGCGCTGGCGCAAGCCGGCCCAACCAGCGCGGAACGGCTGGCCGCGGTGATCGCGGTGGATTTCGAGAAATTCGTGTGCGCGCGCAACAAGCTCGCGGTGTGGTTCGCGTTTTGGGGTGAAACCAAGTCGCGCCCCACCTACCGCAAGCTGTGCGCGGCGCGGGACAGGGAGTACGTTCGGATGCTGACCGAACTCATCGCCACGATCATCGCCGAGGGCGGCTACCGAGGCCCCGACGCGCGCACCCTGGCGACCGGGCTGTCGGCGATGAGCGAGGGCCTGTGGCTGGACCTGCTGA
>JBFJNB010000411.1:0-3132 GCA_041633655.1 Lysobacterales bacterium
AGCAAATCATTATAAATGAGTCAAATTCATTTCGGGGCGGAAAAACGGGATGAACGGCTTCATTACCGACTGGGTGCGCCACCACGCGCGCACCACCCCGTCCCGGCGGGCCGTGGTCGATCTCAGCAGCCGCCGCCAGCGAAGCTACCGCGAGCTGGACGACCGGGTCGGCCGGATCGCCCGGGTGCTGCTGGACCTGAACGTCGGGCCCGGCGACCGGGTCGGGGTGCTGTCGCTGAACTCCACCGACGTGCTGGAGATCGTGCTGGCCACCTGGCGGGTCGGCGCGATCTACCTGGCGCTGAATTTCCGCCTGACCGCGAAGGAACTCGGATTCATCATCGGCGACGCCGAACCGGTCGCGATGTTCGCCGATACGACGTTTGCCGACACGGTGGCCGGTTTGCGCGCCGATGATGACGGGATTGCCTGGATTGCGATGGATGGCAGCGGCGGAGATACCGAATTCGAACGGCGGATCGCGGGCGCCGCGCCGGTTGCCGATCCGGTGACCGCCGACCCGGCGGACCCGTGCATGCTGATGTACTCCTCCGGCACCACCGGCACCCCCAAGGGGGTCGTGATCACCCACGGCATGATCCTCGCCGCGCTGGTCAACGGGATCGCGTTCGGGGTGGGCCCGGAGATCGTCAGCTATGCGGCCCTGCCGCTGTTTCACATCGCTGCCATCATGGGCTTTTCGCTGCCCGCGCTGTTCGCCGGCGGCACCGCGGTGATCGAGCGCCAGTTCGATCCGGACCGGTTCTTCGACGCGATCGGCGACCGCGAGCTGGGGATCACCCATTTCTTCCTGGTGCCGGCGATCTGGGCCGGGCTGCGCGCCCACCCGCGGGCCACGACCACGGACTATTCCGGGATCCAGGGCGCGTTCGGCGGCGCCGAGTCGCTGCCCCCGGCGCTGATCCAGTGGTGGTTCCAGCGCGGCGTTCCGATTCGAGAGGTCTACGGGATGACCGAGACCACCGGCGGCGCGACCGTGATCCAGGCCCAGGACGTGCCCGGGATGGCCGGATCAGCCGGCAAGACGCTGCTGCTGGTCGAGGCCCGGATCGTGCAGCCAGACGGACGCCCCGCGGCCACCGGCGAACCCGGCGAGCTGTGGCTGCGCGGCCCCACCGTGCTGGGCGAGTACTGGCGCCGGCCCGAGGCCACCGCCGAGGCCCTGGTCGAGGGCTGGCTGCGTACCGGCGACATCGCCCGCCGCGACGCCGACGGTTACTTCTACATCGAGGACCGGCTCAAGGACATGTACATCTCCGGCGGCGAGAACGTCTATCCGGCCGAGGTCGAGGCGGTGCTGTACCAGCGCCCCGAGATCCGCGAAGTCGCGGTGATCGGGATCCCGGATCCGCGCTGGGGCGAGGCCGGGTGCGCAATCGTCGCGCTGAATGAGGGCGCGCGCGAGGACGAGGCCGCGCTGCGCGCCTACTGCACCGAACACCTGGCCAAATACAAGCACCCGGCCCGCTACGTGTTCGTCGACGAACTGCCGCGCAACGCGACCGGCAAGGTGCTGAAGTTCGAGCTGCGCCGCCGATTCGGCAAGTCGCAAACGTGAAACGCAAGCTGACCACCCGCCGCGAGCGCGTGCAGGCGCGCGAGGAGGCGATCCTGGCCGCCGCCCACGCGGTGTTCGCCCAACGCGGCTTCGACGGCGCCAAGATGGTCGAGATCGCGCGCCGCGCGCGGGTCGCCGAGGGCACGCTTTATCTTTACTTCAAAAACAAGCACGCGCTGCTGGAAGGCGTGATCGCCGCGTTCTACGCGCGCCTGACAGCCGGCGCCGAGCGCGGCGTAGCGGCGTACGGGGACACCTTCGAGCGGCTCGAATTCCTGGCCCGTCATCACCTCGACGAATGCCTGGCCGAATGGCGCCTGCTGGAGCTGATGATCGGGCTCTACCGCCAGCTCCCGGAATACCGCAACCGCGGCTACTTCAAGCTGAACAAGGCCTATGTGACCGTGTTCGATCGGGTCGTCAGTGAGGGCATCCACCGCGGCGAGCTGCGCGAGGAGGTCCCGCCATGGCTGCTCCGGGACCTGTTTTACGGCACCCTGGAGTACGCCGCGCGCACCCTGAAGCTGCGCGGGCGCGAAAACGAGGACTTAGAGCCGGTGATCCGCCAGGTGCTGGCGCTGCTCCGCCATGGAGCCGCCCGGCCCACCCCGGTGCCGGCGACCCCGCCCGACCTGGCCGCGATCGCCGGCCGCCTGGAGCGCGTCGCCGAGCGCCTCGAGCGGCGCTCCTGAGCTTAAGACCGGGGCTGATCAGTCCAGATCGTCGCGAGGCGGCGGGGGGGCCTGGCGCGCGTCGCGCGGCGGCTGCTGGGCGCGCGCGTCGCGGCGGGGCTGGCCGTGGCGGAACTCCCAGATCGTCAGCCCCAGCCCGATCAGAAGCATCGCGAACACCACGCCCGCCACCGACAGCAGCATCTGGTCACTCATCCTTGGTCCCCCTGGCCGCGAGCGCCGACAGCTTGAAGTAAATGCCAAAGGCGAGAATCGAGGGTACCCAGATGGAGGTGAACAGTCCCTGCTCGCGGTAACCGTTGAACCACAGATAGCCGGATACGGCGAACGAGACCGCCACCGCCAGCAGTATGAAGACATCGGACAATTTGAACATTCAGAACATCTCCTGCTAAAACTCCCAGAAACCGATCGCCGCGACCAGCAACCCCCCGACCACGATCGAGGCCGGGAATCTCAGGCCAGCGACGCCGAAGACATCCACCATCGACGGCACCAGCCCGAGCCAGCCCAGCGGCAGCCACAGAAAAAACGGCAGCGCCGCGGCGACCCCGGCGAAGCCGAGTCCGCGCCGGATTCGGGTCCGGATTTCAGAACCGCCCGCTCCGCGGTCCGAACCGTCTGCGCCACCATTCACGCGATTCATCCTGTCGAGTGAGGCCATCAGGCACTGAGTCGGGCAAGGATAACCGTTGATGGCAACCCCCGCCATCCGCGGTCACGTGCCGCCGATCCCGACCCAAATTTGCCGACCGGCTCAGGCCGTTCGAGCGGGCCCGGCGCGCGGCTTGCGCAGAGGCTGCCAGGATACGTAGGTCAGCGAGCGCCACAGCCATTCCAGCGGACCGAACCGATATCGCC
>JBFJNB010000412.1:0-3126 GCA_041633655.1 Lysobacterales bacterium
GTCCCGGTCCGGCCCGGTCGCGATCGAGCGGGTCAGTCCGGAATACCCGGTCCGGGCGAGAATCGCCGGTCAGGAGGGGTACGTCGAGCTCGAATTCGCGCTGCGCGCCGACGGCAGGGTGCGCGACGTCGAAGTCAGCGACTCGTGGCCGCGGCGGGTGTTCGATCGCGCCGCGGTCAGGGCGATGCGCGAATGGCGGTTCGATCCCGCCTCGATCCGCAATCCGGGCGATACCCGTCTTTCCCAGCGCTTCGTGTTCGCGCTGACCGGGGACGCGCTGCCCAACGACAAGCGCAACTGCCTGCCGCTGACCGGAACCCGGATCTGCCGGCCCCGGTCGCCGACCTCGCTGTCAGCGCAGGAATCCGTCGACTGACTGCTAAAAGTCGAACTGGGCCCGAAACACCAGGATGTTCGGATCGTCATCGCCGGCCGCGGCGTCGGTGTCGACCGCGATGTAGTTGGCCGAGAACCTCAGGTGCGAGGTCGCGTAGTAGTTGACCCCGATGCTGAAGTTGTCCTCTTCGCCGCCGAGCACGTCCGCGTCGCTCAAGTCGAGATTGGAAAAGCGCGCGGCCAGCTCCCAGGCGCCGCGGCTGCTGCCGGGCTTGACCCGGTCGAAGGCCGCGTCCTTGGCCTTGTAGGGCCTAGAGTCGTTGGTCAGGAAGTAGCTCAGGTACAGGTAATAGCCGTCGAACGACAGGTCCTCGGCGCCGGTGCGGTTGACGTCCACGCCCAGGTATTCGGCCTGGGCCGAGAACCGGTCGCGGGCATACGCCGCTTCCAGTCCCCAGCGGGTCAGGTCGTCGACCCCGGTCAGGGTGCCGGTATCGACCAGCCGGGTCGAGTCCTGGTGCGCCTCAGGGCGCTGCCGCAGGCGAACGCTGTCGCTGTCGTACTCCTCCCAGCCCAGGCCTAATCCTAAGTGAAACACCGCCTGCTCGTTGCTGATCGGGGTAAACACCAGCCGCGCGTTGGCGCCGCTTCCTTCCTCGTTGGAGTTGACCTCGTCGCCGTGAACCGCGCCGAACACCATGTAGCGCTCGCCCCAGTGCTGAAAGCCGACCCCGAGCCGGCGGCTGGGCGCGAGGATGTTCGGGAGCGCGCGCTCGATGAACGTGATGTATTTCGAGGAGGTCCATTCCTCGAGGCTGAACGGCTGCTTGAAGCTGCCGAGCCAGATCCGGGACGAATCAATGCCGGAGTAGCGCAGGAAGCCGTCCTTGACCTCGGGGTCCTCGGGTGAGAAATCGAGCTGCAGCTTGTAGTCCCACTCCGGTGCCAGACCGCCGCTGACCTCCAGGCGCGCGCGCCGGTCCTCGCCACCGTCGTCCAGCGGCGCCACGTCCTCGTCGTAGAAGGTGTAGTCCAGTTGCAACCGCCCGCCGAGTTCAAACGTCGGGTAGTCGTCCTGCGCCGCCGACATCAACGGCCACCCGGCCAGCGCGGCACAGCCGCCGAGGATCAGCCAAAACGCGCGAATCTGGTGCTTCATGTCCGTACCTCTTACCGGTCTGGCCGCGCACCTTACGCCGGCGAGGTTACAGGATTATGACGTCCGGAATACGACCGCGGTCGGGGTCTCGCGCCACGGCGCCCCGAAGCGCGCGCGCGCGGCGCTGATGCAGGCCTCGATCTCGACCGGCAGTTCGCGCGCCCCGGGCACGCTCGCGCGGTGCAGAACCAGGTAATCGGCGCGGACCCGGCCCGCGAGCAGGTCGGCGAGATACACGAAGTTGGCGAACTGAAGGCCCGGGGTCGCCGGGTCGAGCTCGCCGTAAAAGCGCGGCGCGCAGACCCCGTTGACGAATCCGATCGCGAGGCGCTGGCGGTGGACCCGCTGGTACCGGTGGAGCGGGTTCCAGAACGTCTCCAGGTGCCACGGCGCCTCGACCACCAGCGCGTCGCCCTCCGGGTGGGTGAGCGCGATCTCGCGATAAAACGGCTCCACCGGGACCGGATCCAGCAGCGCCACGATCGGGTTGCGCTCGGGCTGGTAGTCGAACTGGTAGCTCAAGTGGCCGGTGAACTGGTCGTAGTCGCGGTACCACCCGGGCACCGGGCCGAGCGTGAACGGCACCGCGGCGGCGATCGCACAGGCAAGCGCGGTGGTGACGCGGGGCAGGCCGGCGCGCGCGCGCAGCGCGTTGATCCCGGTGCAAAAACCGATCGCGGCCAGCGCCAGAAACAGCGGCGCGAGCCCGATCAGATAGCGCGCGAGCACCAGGCCGTGGCGGATCCAGGCCGCGCCGGTGATCAGTACGCAGGCCACCGCGACGGCCGCGATCAGCAGTACGAAGCGGGCGAAATCCCGATCGCGACGGTTGAGCTCGAACCAGCCGGCGGCCGCGGCGGCGACCACCAGCGCGGTCACGATGGCGCTGCCGCTGCCGGCAAAAAGCGACAGCGCGACCGCCGCGGTGCCGGGACTGGCCGCGTGGGTTGCGGCCTTGGTCGCGAGCGAGACCGCATCGTTGGCAATCGGCACCGCCAGCAGCGCCAGCACCGGTAGCGTGAGCGCGATGCCGGCCAAGAGGACCCGCCTGAATCCGCGCCAGTCGCCGCGGCGCCCGGAGGCGACCGCGTCCGCGCCGAACGCCAGCAGCGGGGCGCCGCCGATCACGATCGTCAGCGGGTTGAGCCAGGCCGCCAGCGCGGCGCCGCCGATCCATCCCGCGGCGCGGGCGTGTCCGCCGTCGCGCCACCAGCGCCAGGCCAGCGGCAGCGCGACCCCGAGCATCAGCGCGATGAAAGCGTACGGGCGCGCGGTGCGGCTGAAGTTGATCAGCAGCGGCGACAGCGCCAGCAGCCAGGCCAGCAGCGCCGTCTCGGTGCGGCTCAACCAGGGCTTCAGCGCCAGCGGCACCAGCGCGATGGCGGCGATTCCGGCCACCAGCGACGGCATCCGCATACTCCACTCGGAAAGCCCCACGGTGCGCGACAGCAGTTCGAAGTACAGCGCCAGCGGAATCGAGTGATCGGCGGTTCCGAAGTGCCCGAAGATGAAGCCGAACCCGAAGTCGTGGACCACGTTCAGCGCGTGCCATTCGTCGTCGATGATCACCTGCGCGCCGAGCCGGAACGCGCGCAATCCGGCCCCGACCAGCACCGCGGCGGAAAGCGCGA
>JBFJNB010000413.1:0-3119 GCA_041633655.1 Lysobacterales bacterium
CCGGCTAACCCGCATGTTGGATGAGTTTCACTGGCCGTTGTCTATCGACTGAGTGTGGTCAATGGACTGCGTCGGGATCACTAGCTTGAAGCGACACCCAAAGCGTCCCGTTGCCGGTTTGTCACCTGATTGCATGGCACATCTTGCCCGATCCCCCTTGAGCGGTAGCGACGACGCGCGACGGCAAATCCAAGCCGCTTCTTCGCCTGCGGCGAAACCGCAACTTGGCATTTGCCTGCGCTACCGCTTGGCGGGCGATCGTGCAACCTGCACTCATGGAATCAGCCGACAATTCCGGCAACTCATTCAACATGCGGGTTAAGATCCGCCGCGCCGGGGACGCCGATTTCGACGGTATCTGGGAGATCTTCAAGGAAGTCGTCGACGCCGGCGAGACCTATCCACAGACCAGCGACATCGGCCGCGAGGAGGCGTATCGGCTGCTGCTGGCCGACCCCACCGCGACCTACGTGGCGGTGGATCAGGGGCGGGTGGTCGGGATGTACTACCTGGAGCCGAATCAGCCCGGGCGCGGCGCCCACGTCGGCCACGCCGGGTACGCGGTGGCGCGGGATGCGCGCGGGCGCGGCGTCGGCCGAGCGCTGGGCAGGCATTCGCTCACCGAGGCGCGCCGCCGCGGCTTCCTGGCGATGCAGTTCAACCTCGTGGTGGCGACCAACGAGGCCTCGGTCGCGCTGTGGCAGGGCCTGGGTTTCACCGTCGCCGGCACGCTGCCGAAGGCGTTCCGGCATCGCGAGCTGGGGCTGGTCGACGCGCTGGTGATGTACCGCCTGCTGGACGATCTGCCGGGCGCCTGAGTCCGAGCGATGGCGCTGCTGATCGGGTGGTATCTGCTGTTCCTCGGGATGCTGGCCGGCGTCGCGGTGACCTGTTACCGTCCCCTTCGCGCCCGCCTCGGAGGGTGGGTCGCGCTGCTGCCGGTGGCCGCGGTGGTGGTCCTCGGTGCGCTGCTGGTACCGATGCCGATTCACGGTGGCTTCACGACGCCCGCCTCGATCCTGTGGGAAGAGGCGACGAGTGCGCTGCGAGACAAAAGAGCGCCGCGCGAGCGCCACGTCGATCCGACGCTGGCAGCTTACCTGAAAACGCGCTTTGCCGGGGCGCTCGAATTCAGCCCCGCCCCGGGGCGTAGCGGCGGGCTGCGACCGGTCACCGGAAGCGCGTTCGACAGCGGCTGGTACGATCCGGACGGCGGGCTGGTTTGGAGCGACCCGCTGCCATGGCCGGAGGCGCCGGATTTCCCGTCGCTCGCCGCCGCGCGCGATTTCTGCGCGAGCCAGGCACCGGCGGGCTACTGGGCGCTGCCGACCGAGGGCGAGCTGTATTTCTTCTGGCGCGCGGGCGGGGAGGCGGTCAGCCCGAACCGGGGCTTCGATTCGGTCGCACAAATGCTGGATCTCGATTCTGGGGTCGCGATACCGACGTATCACCGCGGGACGCGTCCGGGCTATCGAGTGCGTTGCGTTGCGCGCGCCGCCCGAGCGCCCGCGGGCGGCTACACCAGCCGGGACGTCCCGGGAGCGGACTGGAACGAATACCAGCTTGCCAAGAGTCGCGGCTACTGACCGAACCGGCGTCCGCCGGTGGCCAGGTATTCGGCTTCCGCCGAGGTGCTCTCCCGCCCCAGGATCTCGTTGCGGTGGGGATAGCGGCCGAAACGGACGATGAGGTCGCGGTGCGCGCGGGCATAGTCGACGAAGCCCTCCAGCGGCCCGCGCAGCGCAGGCGGGGCGCGCGCGATCAGACGCTCGAACTCGGCCACACAGCGGTCCTGGCTGGCTAGATCCTCGTGGTGCTCCAGCGGCATCAGCACGAACGCGGCTTCCAGCGGGTGCAGCCGCTCCAGGTCGCCGCGGGCGATCGCCGCTCGGCACGCCGCCAGCGCGCGGGCGTCTCCGGCGAACGCCCGCGCGGTTCCCCGATTGACGTTGCGGGTCATCTGATCCAGCAGCACGATCAGCGCCAGCGCGCCGTGGGGCGTCCCCACCCAGGCGTCGCAGTCGCCGTTCAGGGCGGCCTCGACGTCTGCCCCGAAGCGGCGCCTGATGGGTTCGTCGTTCTTTTTGCCACCCCACCACAGCGCCGGCCGGGGCTCTAGCGGGGGCTGGCCAAACCAGAATTCGAGCACTCGTCGCGCCCGGCCGCGCGGATCGTCGGGATTGGTCTTGACGGATGCCATGCGGCTACGACTCGGCGACCGGGCGCGCCTGCTCCAGTTCCTGCGCGCGCTGCCACAGCTTGTCGAGCGCCCGGTCGAGGGCTTCCCGCTCGACCGGATCGAGCGCGGCCAGCAGCCGCTGCTCGTAGGCGATCGCCGCCGGCGCGATTCGGCGGTAGATCGCGCGCCCCGCGGCACTCAACTTCAGCACCGATCGGCGCCGGTCTTCGGGATCGACCGAGCGCGTCATCAGGTCGTGACCGACGAGCCGGGACACCGCCCGGCTGACCGAGACCTTGTCGAGCGCGCCTTTGACCGTGATGCCGCGCGCCGACAGGCCCGGGAAGCGGCCGGCGATGGCGATCACCCGCCACTCGGTGACCGACAAGTGGTGGCGGTGAGTGTAGGTCGCGGAGATCCCGGCGCTGATCGTGTTGGAAAGCCGGGAGAGTCGAAACGGCAGGAATTCCTCCAGCCTGAGAATGGTCGGTTTCGGAGTCCGGGGGGGTACGGCGGATTCCATCGGGGATACTCGCATTTAGTTTCATATGAAACTATAATGATAAAGATCCGTGCCCGCATGGCAAGCACAACCGGACAGGAGCTATCCAGTGATCGAGAGAGCCAATCCGCTCGGCGTGGAGGCGTTCCAATTCGTCGAATTCGCCGCCCCCGAACCCGAACTGCTGCATACGCTGTTTAAGCGGTTGGGATTTTCCGCCGTGGCCCGGAACGCATCCGGGTACGCAACCCTCTACCGCCAGGGGCAGATCGACTTCATCGTCAACGAGCGGCCGGATTCGTTCGCAGCCGATTTCGTCGCCACCCACGGGCCGAGTTGCGTCGGCTTCGCGCTGCGGGTGGCCGATCCCACCGCGGCCCAGGCATTGCTGCTGGCCAACGGCGTCGAGCCGGTGCGCAACAAGCCGGAAACGGTCCC
>JBFJNB010000414.1:0-3115 GCA_041633655.1 Lysobacterales bacterium
ACCTGCCCAGGGCGCCGAGCGGCAGCGCCAGGCCCAGCGACGCCAGCGACAGGTCATGGATGAAGTCGCGTCGCGTGATGTCCCGGTCCATCCCGAGGCGGCGATCAGAGTTTTTCATCTCGGCTCCGGCACGGTTGAGATTATCGCAGGGTCACGGTCAGCTGGTAGGTGGCGTTGCCCCAGGTGCCGCCGACGATCACCTGGTAGTCGCCCGTTTCCGGCAGTACCAACGCCTCCGCGGTCGCTTCCCGGACCAGAATCAACCCGCTGGGAGTAATCACGTCGAACACCGCGTTGTCGCCCTCGGCGGTGACTTCGAGCGACAGCAGCCGGCCCCCGCCGGCATCCACCAGATAGACGTCCCTCTCCCCGCGAACCACGCCGCCCTGGAAAGTGGCGCTCGACGGTCCGGGTGCGACCGGCACACGGTAGCGATGGGTCGCCGCGGCGCCGGCGACCAGATCCGAGGCCTCGAACCCATCGGCATCCTGGAACGCCTGGCTGACCCTGGCGCAATCCGCCGCCGGCAATACCCGGTCGGCGGTGATGAGTTCGGCCTCGCCGAACCGCCAGGTCTCCCGCGATTGCTGCACGTCGTACTCGATCCAGGTGGTCAGGCTCAGGTGGGCCGAGACGCCGCTAAAGGTGCCCGAGAAACGCCGCAGGTAGCTGGTGAAGTATCCCGCCGCCTGATCGTGAATCGTCCCCTGCACCGCCCCGGTCACCTGGTTGCCGGTGACCGTCGCGCGCACGTTCTCCGACCCGGTTTCGTCCTCGTGCCGGTAGCAGTACTGCCCATCGGTCCGAGCGGGCGAAAGAGCGCAACCGGCGACACTCAGAATCGCCCACCCGGCGGCAAGCGTCGACCCCATCCACCGCACCGATGTCATGTCTCTTTGGTCGCTTCCGGCTCCAGTTTGTCCTGGGTGCGGGTTTCGAAGTCGCCGGCGTCGTGGCGTTCGCGCAATTGCGATGCGGGATCGCCCCAGGTCCGGTTGACCATTCGCCCGCGCCGGGCCGCCGGCCGCTCCGCGATCCGTTCGGTCCAGCGCACGACGTGCTCGTATTTGTGGACCTCGAGAAACTCCGCGGCGTCGTAGAGCAGGCCGCGCGCCAGCGCGCCGTACCAGGGCCAGATCGCGATGTCGGCAATCGTATAGTCGTCCCCGGCCACGTACTCCCGCTGCGCGAGATTCCGATTCAGCAGATCGAGCTGCCGTTTGACCTCCATCGCGAAGCGGTCGATCGCGTATTCGATCGGGTCCGGCGCGTAGGCATAGAAGTGGCCGAAGCCGCCGCCGAGATAGGGCGCGGCGCCCATCTGCCAGAACAGCCAGTTCAGCGCCTCGGTCCGCTGCTGATGGTCGCTCGGCAGGAATGCTCCGAACTTCTCGGCCAGGTAGAGCAGGATCGAACCGGACTCGAACACCCGGGTTGGCGTCGGCGTGGAGTGGTCCACCAGCGCCGGGATCTTCGAGTTGGGATTCACCGCTACGAAGCCGCTGGAGAACTGCTCGCCCTCGTTGATATCGATCGGCCACGCGTCGTACTCGGCCCCGTCGTGGCCGAGCTGCAGCAGTTCCTCCAGCATCACCGTTACCTTCACCCCGTTGGGCGTGGCCAGCGAGTAGAGCTGCAGCGGGTGCCTGCCGAGCGGCAGATCCTCATCGTGGGTTGCCCCGGCGATCGGGCGGTTGATCTTGGCGAATTTGCCGCCGCTCTCCTTGTCCCAGGTCCAGACTCGCGGGGGGGTGTATTTCGACCCGTCATTCATTCTCGATCCTGCTCCGCGGGCGGCGCGCCCAGACCGTCCATCATCCGGTTGAATGCCGCGGCCACGTCCTGGAACTCGTCGTGTGGGCGCAGCCTGATGCGTTCCTCGCGCCGGCCCTCGGCAATCGCGTCGAAAACGCGCTTGAAATGGTAGACCGGTCCGGCCGAGCGGTGGGTGATGATCAGCGCCCACAGCACCAGCACCGCGAGGAATGTGGCCGACACGATCAGCGCGGTCTCGGTAAAGCGGCGCAGCTCGGTCAGATAAACGGCAAGGACCTCGGCCGGGATCGCGCCGAATTCGCTCAAGACCTCGTAATTGACCCTGACGAACTCGCGAAATGCCAGCGCGATGGCAATCGTGAAAACGATCCCGACCACGGCCACCATCAGCATGTACTTGAGCTGATACCTCGGCTTGACCAGGATATTGGCGATGCGGCGTCGATTATTGTTGGCCACCTCGGGTCCCCCCCTGTTACGGGTTCACGGCGCGCTCCGATCGGCGACCCCATCCACCGCCGGTCGGCGACGAACCTCCAATTCCCGGTGGGCACTCGGCCACCGGTACGTTCTGCCGCATCCAGCTTAGCCGGACTGGCCGGGAAGTAAAGCCGGCGGGCCGGAGGTTGGCCCCCGGATTTAGGTATGATGACGCCTAGTCACTGGTTCTCGCGTCGGTCGCAACCACATGTCGCTGTTCGAGGAACTGAAGCGCAGGAACGTATTCCGCGTCGGCATTGCCTACGTGGTTGGCTCGTGGCTGCTGCTGCAATTCACCGAGGTCCTTTCCGGGCTGCTCGAGTTGCCCCCGCAGGTCGGACCCGTGGTGGTGACCGTGGTGCTGTTCGGCCTGCCGCTGGTGCTGATCTTCGCCTGGGTCTTCGAGCTGACGCCCGAGGGCCTGAAGCGGGAACACGAGGTCGACCGGGAGGAGTCGATCACCGGGCAAACCGGGCGCAAGCTGGACCGGGTCATCATCGTGATGCTGGTCGTAGCGCTGGGGTATTTCATCTGGGAATCGCGCTTCTCCCAGCGCGCGCCCGACCCCGCCCCCGAGACCATGGCGGGGTCCGTCGCCGGTTCGGCCGAGGCGCCGGAGGCGGTCGAGTCGGACACGATCGAGGCGCGATCGATCGCGGTGTTGCCGTTCGCCAACCGCAGCCGCCTCGAGGACGACGAGTTTTTCGTCGAGGGCATCCACGACGACCTGCTGACCAACCTGGCGCGCATCGGCGCGCTGAAGGTGATCTCGCGCACCTCGATGCTGCGCTACAAGGACACCGCGAAGCGGATCCCCGAGATCGCCGCCGAGCTGGGGGTGGCCACGATCATGGAAGGC
>JBFJNB010000415.1:0-3107 GCA_041633655.1 Lysobacterales bacterium
ACCGCCATGATCCGGCTGTCAGTGCGTTGGCGGGCGGTTTCGAGGTTGTGGCGGAGGGCGGATAGGTCGATGACGGCGCGGGTGCCGCGGCTCACTCAAGGTCCCTCACGAACGCGTCGCTGGCGAAGTTCTCGAAGCGCGTGTACTGCCCCAGGAACGTCAGCTTGACGACGCCGGTGGCGCCGTTGCGCTGCTTGCCGATGATGATTTCGGCAGTGCCCTTTTCCGGTGAGTCTTCGTTGTAGACCTCATCGCGGTAGATGAACGCGATCACGTCGGCGTCCTGCTCGATCGAGCCGGACTCGCGCAGATCCGCCATCACCGGGCGTTTGTTGGGGCGCTGCTCCAGCGCGCGGTTCAACTGCGATAACGCGATCACGGGTACGTCCAGTTCTTTGGCCAGGGCCTTTAGTGAACGCGAGATTTCTGCAATTTCGGTGGCACGATTCTCCTTGTTTCCGGGCACGTGCATCAGCTGCAGGTAGTCGACCACGATCAATCCCATGTCGTGCTCGCGCTTGAGCCTGCGCGCGCGGGCGCGCAGCTCCAGCGGCGACAGCGCCGGGGTCTCGTCGATGAACAGGTTGGTCTCGACCAGCAGGTTCATCGCCATCGTCAGCCGCGGCCAGTCCTCGTCCAGCAGGTTGCCGGTGCGCAGCCGCTGCAGGCTGATCCGCCCGAGCGAGCACAGAAGCCGCATCACCAGCTGCTGGGTAGACATCTCCATCGAAAAGACCGCCACCGCCTTGCCGCCCGAGATCGCCGCGTGCTCGGCGATGTTCAGCGCGAAGCTGGTCTTGCCCATCGCCGGGCGGCCGGCCACGATGATCAGGTCGGAGCGCTGCAACCCGGCGGTTCGTTCGTCGAAGTCGCTGAATCCGGTCGCGATGCCGGTGATGTTGCCTTCCAGCTCGGTGAGGTACTCGATCTGGCGAAACGCGGCCTTGACCCCGTCGCGCACGTGGGAAAAGCCGGCCCGCTGGCGCGCGCCCTTGTCGCGGATGTCGAATACGCGCTTTTCCGCGGACTCCAGCAGCTCATCGCTGGTGCGCCCCTCGGGCGCGAACGCGTCGCCCGAGATCTCGTGGCTGACGTCGATCAACTGGCGCAGCACCGACTTCTCGCGCACGATATCGGCGTAGGCCACGATGTTGGCCGCGCCGGGCGAGTTGTTGGCCAGCGAGGTGACGTACGCCGCGCCGCCGACCTCCGCGGCCAGGTCGTGGGATTCGAACCACTCGCCCAGGGTTACCGCGTCGCAGGGCTTGGATTTTTCCGACAGATCGGCGATCGCGCGGAAGATCAGCCGGTGATCGCGGCGGTAGAAGTCCTCCTCGGTCAGCCGGTCGGCGACCTTGTCCCACGCCTCGTTGACCAGCATCAGCCCGCCGAGCACGGCCTGCTCGGCCTCGACCGACTGCGGCGGCACCTTGATCGATTCGATGTTGCTTTGTTGCGGGTCGGCGGCGGGGCTCATGGCATTCGAATCTTAGCCCTCTGATCGCCGGGTTGCTACCGCAGTTAGCAAGCCTAAATCCGTTGACTTTGAGGAATTCCGCGCAAGGACCTGAAAACGCAAAAAAACCCGACCGATGCCGGCGCCCCGCCGGACCGAAAACGCCAGTGTCGATCGGTTGGGCCGCCGACCAGCCAGGCCCGAAGTACGTCGCGGTTTTACCGCAAGGCGAAGAAGCGACATGATTCAGGCCGATCCTGGTCGGTTGAAGGCGGACACCCAAATCAAATGGCACGGCACGCGACAGGGTAGCCCCAATCCGGGTTACGGCTTGCGCGAAGCGCGAGAAGTGGCCCGAATTGAGGCGTCTTCGCTCATCGCAGTCGATGTGCTAGACCCGGCACCCCGCCAGACCGAAGGCGAATACGTTTAACTTTCTTCCCCGACGATGATCACCTTGATGGTGCAGTCCACGTCGGCCAGCAGATGGAGGTCGACCTCGTACTCGCCGGCCAGGCGGAACGGCCCTTCCGGCAGGATCACCTCGCTCTTGTCGATCGCGTAGCCCGCCTCGGTCATCGCCAGTGCGATTTCGCGCGGACCCACCGAGCCGTACAGCTTGCCCTCGCTCGAGGCGTTGGCGGTGATCGTCACCGTCTGGCCGTGGAGCACCTCGCGGCGCGCGCCCGCGGCCGAGGCCCGCTGCACCGCGCGGGCTTCGAGCTCGGCGCGGCGCTGCTCGAAGTCGCGCCGGTTCTGCTCGGTGGCTTCCACCGCCTTGCCCTGCGGCACGAGGTAGTTTCGCCCGTAGCCCGGTTTGACCTGGACCACGTCGCCCAGCTTGCCGAGATTCTGGATGTTCTCCAACAGGATCAGTTGCATTTTTCCAACCTCAGGTCATTTCGAGACGTGGCGAGCCGCGGCGACCCGCACGTCGAAGAATTCGTTAATCAGCCCCAGCAGGGGCACCGCTATCACCAGCGGGTTGGCGGTCAACCAACCGGCCACGCTCAACGCGTAAACGACCACCAGCCAGCCGCCGCCGGTAGCGGTCAGGATACCGATCAGCCCGTGGATTACCGCGAATCCCTGGACCGTCCAAACCGTCAACAACCCCACCGCAACGTTCAACATCCAATCCCACGGCCACAACGGCACCAGGATGAAGCAGGCCGCGGTGGCCGCCGCCAGCGGTCGCTTGAGCCGCAGGCGGTGAAACTCGCCCCGAAACCCGCCCGGGTTCACCAGCCGCGCCTGCCAGGAGCGACCGAGAAACAGGCTCACGCAGCCGATCAGCAGCAGCGTCGCGAACATCGTACCGCTGGCCACGCGCCAGGGCTGGGCCTCGACTACCAGTCGCAGCCGAGCCTCGTCCGGCGGCGCCCCGCCGGACGCCCGCATCTGCGCAATCAGGGCCTCGAGCGTGCGCTCGAAGGCGTCGCGCCAGTAGCTGACCGGGTCGGCCACCGCCAGCCAGAACACGGTCAGGCCCGCCAGCGCCAGCGCCACCCCAACCCAGATCGCCGCGTGCAGCGCGGCGTAGCGGCCCAGCACCGCGGCCATCAGCACGATCGCCGCGAGCACGCCAAGCATTCCCGCGAGCGCCGCATCCGGCGGATGGCCCACCAGCGCCAGCAGCGCAACCACCGCC
>JBFJNB010000416.1:0-3090 GCA_041633655.1 Lysobacterales bacterium
CCGGGCGCACCAGGCGCGGGTCGGGATCGAGCAGGATTCGGTACAGCATGTCCGGATCGAAGGTGCCGGCACTGGGCTTGGGGGCGAAGGTCAGCGCGACCACCACTTTTTCGCCTCCCGCGGTGTTGTCACTGGGGAAACCGAAAAAGTCGTACAGGTCGCCCGGACTGATCGGGACGTCGGCGAAAATCGAGTTGATCGGATTGGGATCGTTGTGGTCGGCGGTCCGACCCGGGAGGGCCCAGGCGACCGCGACGAGCGCAGCGAGCAGACCCCGAAAACGGGCATCAAGTAGGCTCATTGTTCTCCCCTCTGGTTGCGTCGGTGGCTTGTCAGTCGATCTCGATGGCCGACTTCCCCGGCATCGGTCGTGCCCACGCATACGACAGCGCGCGAGCCAGCGGCACGCCGTTTTCGAACCGGGTGCGCAAGGTGGTCAGCGTATGACCGGAAACCGGCAGCCCGCTGTAGCGGTGGCCCTCCAGCGAGACGATGTCGGTGCCCTGCTGGAGCAGCAGCAGGGTGCCGATGTTGCCGTCGACCCGCACATAGGCCTCCCCCGTGTCGCACCCCGAGGTCAGCGCGACGAACAGCAACCCGGTAATCTCGAGCTGGCTGGCGCTGTTGCGACCGCAGCCATCGATGCCAGGAAACGCCGGCAGCGCCTCGCCCGCGCGGTTGAACGCGCGCGGTTCCAGGTCGTCGGAAGCGGCATTGAACGGCGCCTCCAAACGCCCACCCCAGAACGCGCGATCGCGGTGATAGGCCCGGGTGGGGTAATAAGCGACGACGTTGGAGGAGGCGCCGAGCGAACCGCCCAGCGCGAAGTTGGACTCGATTTCGGTGCTCATGAACAGCGCGTCGATCGCGTGGATCGGGTCGGCCCAGTTCGACATCGCCACCCCCGCGCTCAGGTGCCGGCTCAACGGCCGGGTGCTGATCGCCGGGTTCACATCCAGCAGGCTCGGGCGCGTCGCCACCGCCGGCGCGATGTTCATCGCCTCGGAGGTGAAGTCGGCCAGCACGATCGGGCGCAAGTGAAGCGCCGTGACCTGCTCGGTGTCGATGATCGTGGCCCATCCAGTGAGGGTGTCGTCGGGCGCGCTGACATCGGCGTTGCGGAATGCATCTGAGTTGCGCGGGGCCCACGGGCCGCCCGGCTGATAACGCGCCCGAAACGCCTCGCAGTCGCTCGCCAGCTCGGCCGGCAGGTAGCCCAGTGCATAGCCCTCTACGACGAAGCGCTCGGTCGCCGATATCGAGACGGGCTGGTCGATGAACTGATACGAGAGCGGGTTCTCGGTACTACTGAGCTCGGCGGTCGCGCACTGGCCGACCCGCGCGCCGGTCAAGCTGACGCTGGGTCCGCGGTCGATGAGCGCGCCGGCGAAGCTGCCGTGAGGGCTGATGACGACGTTACCGCTCAAAAGCGGCCTGCCCCCGAGATGCTTCACCTGGATCGACACCATCAGGTGGCGCTCGGGATCGGTGTTCCTGAACTCGATCAGCGTTTGGGTGTTCGGCCTGTGCTGCGCCACCGCGTACGGAAAGATCACCACCTGGCCGAGATTGTCCTGACTCAAGTGGACCGCGCCGGCGGCCGGCACGAACGATCCCAGCACCGCGCCGACGACGCCTAGAAGCAGTGAACGATACATGATCGCCTCCCCGGGAACGGTTGTGCGGATGAAGCCGCGCGCCCCCCGACGGTCGCTCTGAACCGAGGCGACCGCGGGCGTACGACCCTATTTTAGTCCAATTTGGGCTCCTCTGCCCTGGACAGCACCCGGGCCACGCGCGCCAGGTCCTCCTCGGTGTCGACCCCCGGCGGAATCGCTTGCGCGACCACGCTGACGTGGATTCGGGCTCCGTGGTGGAGCCAGCGGAGTTGTTCCAGCTTCTCGGCCTGCTCAGCCGGCGCCGGCGCCAGCGCGGCGGCCTTCTTGAGGAAGCCGGCCCGGTAGGCGTAGACGCCCAGGTGCCGGAACCACAGCCCCGGCGGCCCCCCATCGGCGGCGACCCGATCGCGCTGGAACGGGATCGGGGCGCGGGAAAAATAAAGCGCCATCCCGCGCTGGTCGAATACCACCTTGACCGCGTTGGGGTTGCGCACTTCCGATGAATCGACGATCCCGGTACACAAGGTCGCGACCGCGGCCTCGGGCTCGCGCTCCAGCGCCTGTGCCACCGTGACCAGCGCCGCCGGTGGGGTCAACGGTTCGTCTCCCTGCAGATTGACCACGATTACCTCGTCGGCCAGCCCCAGGCGCTCGACGCATTCGGCGATCCGGTCGGTGCCGGTCGTGTGCGCGGCCGAGGTCATCAGCACCCGCGCGCCGAATCCGCGGCACGCCGCGGCCACCCGCTCGTCGTCGGTGGCCACGTGGACGGCGGCGGGGCCGGCCGCGCGCGCCACCCGATGCACGTGCTCGATCAACGCCCGCCCGGCGATCGGGCGCAGCACCTTGCCCGGCAGCCGGGTAGAGTCGTAGCGGGCCGGGATGATGACCTGGAATCCGGTCATCTCACGCCGCCCCTCGGCGCGCTTGCGCGAGCGCGGTGAATCGCGCCGAAAGCTCGTGCTCGAATTCCTCCGGCAGCCGCGCGCGGACCGGTACCGCCCAGCAGTTGGCGCCGGCGAAGCCGCCGAGCTTGACCGCGTCTTTCTCGGTCATCAGCACCGGCCGGTCGCCACAACCGGCCAGATCCGAGGCCTGATAGGCGTGGTGATCGGGAAACGCACGCCGCTCCAGGCGCAGGCCCCGTTGCTCGAGCGCGCGGAAATAGCGCTCCGGATGGCCGATCCCGGCCAGCGCGACCACCGGGGCGCCACGGAACTCGGCCAGCGGCCGGGTGCGGTCGCCGACCAGGCTGATCGCGGGCTCCAGTTCCAGCGTCATCGCCACCTGGCCCCGGTCCGCGGGCCCGCCGTTGATGACCACATAGTCGACCGATTTCAGGCGCTCCGGTCGCTCCCGCAGCGGCCCCGCCGGCAGCAGCCGGCGGTTGCCGAAGCCGCGCACGCCGTCGATCACCACGATTTCCATGTCGCGCTTGAGCCGCAGGTGCTGCAGGCCATCGTCGCTGACG
>JBFJNB010000417.1:0-3089 GCA_041633655.1 Lysobacterales bacterium
ACGCCGCAGTCGACCTGATCAACGACTCATCGACCGTGCTGCGCTCGTCCGACCACGACGGCCTGGTGCTTTACATCAAGAAGGACTCCGACGGCGACGGTGTCACCGACGAGGCCGACCTGTGTCCGGCCACGGTGATCCCGGAAGGGGTACCCACGGTTCGGCTCGGAACCAACCGTTTCGCACTCACCGATGACGACGGCGTGTTCGACACCAGCCCGCCGAACGGCCAGGGGCCCGGGCTTTCATTCACGATCGCCGACACCGGCGGCTGCTCCTGCGAGCAGATCATCGCTGCCCAAGGGCTGGGCAGCGGGCACACTCGGTTTGGCTGCAGCGTCGGCGCGATGCAGAACTGGGTCGAATCGATCGATCCCTAGCCGTTCGCTGCCGGCGCCAGGGCCCGCCTCGGCGGGCCCAGCGTTTGGCGCTACACTTTGGCGGTCACCTGGCGAACCTCGAGGATTGCCCCGATGCACCGGATTCTGATGCTGCTGGCGGCCGTTGCCGCACTCGCCGCCGCACCGCCGGGGCGCGGCGCGGATGGGACCTGGATCGACCTGACCTACCCGTTCGGCGAGGACACGATCTACTGGCCGACTTCGGACAAGTTCCTGCTGGAGACCGTGTTCGCCGGCACCACCGAGGCCGGGTTCTACTACAGCGCCTACAAGCTCGCCACCGCCGAACACGGCGGTACCCACCTCGACGCCCCGGTGCACTTCGCCGCCGGACGTTTAGCCAATGACGAAATCCCGCTCGAGCGCCTGATCGGCGACGCGGTCGTGGTCGACGTATCCGCCGCCGCGCTGGCCGCGCGCGACTATCAGATCCCGATCGCCGACCTGGCCGCCTGGGAGCGCATCCACGGCCGCATCCCGGATCGCTCCATCGTGCTGCTCAAGACCGGATACGGGCGCTTCTGGCCCGATCCGCAGCAGTACCTGGGCACCGCGCTGCGCGGCCCCGACGGGGTCGCCGCGCTCAGGTTCCCCGGCCTGCATCCCGACGCGGCGCGCTGGCTCATCGAGGAACGGGCCGTGCGCGCGCTGGGGATCGACACCGCCAGCATCGATCCCGGTCAGACCGCAACCTACCCGGCCCACCAGGTGCTGGCCGCGGCCCAGGTGCCGGTGTTCGAGAACGTCGCCAACCTCGACCGGCTGCCGGCCACCGGCGCCTGGGTGGTCGCGCTCCCGATGAAGATCGCCGGCGGCAGCGGCGGGCCGCTGCGGATTGTCGCTCGTGTCCAGACTCGCGAATAGGTTCCCATTCAGCGGGATCAACCAAACGCTTTGAAGAACGCGCGCACGTCGGCAGCGAAGGCTTCGGGTCGTTCCAGCGCGGCGAAGTGCCCGCCCCGGTCCTGGGGCGCGAAGTGGACCACCCGGTAGGCCCGTTCCAGCCAGCTTCGCGGCGGGATCGGGCTCAGGTCGTACGGCGCCAGGAAAAACCCGGTCGGCACCTCGATCCGCCGCGGCGTGCCGTCGGCAGCCGCGCCGAGTTCGAGCCCACCGCGCTCGGTCACCGCGTGGTAGATCCAGCTCGAACTCAGCGCGGTGTTGGTGACCCAGTAGATCATCACGTTGGTAATCAGCTCGTCCATGCTGAAGTGGCTCAGCTCGCCGGGTTCGTCCGCCGGCGTGTGCTGGAATTTCTCCAAGATCCAGGCCGCCTGGCCTGCCGGCGAGTCGGCCAGGGCGTACGCCAGCGTGTCCGGCCGGGTGCCCTGAATCGCGAAATAACCCATCGCGTTCGCAGTGCGCTTCTTGAACCTCGCGATCCAGCCGCGCTCGTCCTCGCTCAGCGGCGCGCTGCCCGATCCTAAGTACGGCTTCAGCGGCACCATGTTCAGGTGGATCGCGCGCACCTGCTCCGGGTGGCGCAGCGCCAGCCACGAGGTCACGATCGAGCCCCAGTCACCGCCCTGCGCGAACACCCAGTCGCGCCCCAGCACGTCGCCGATCAGCCGCGCCCACAGATCGGCGATCTCGATCGGGGTCATCGGCGCCGGCGGCGCGCCCGAGAAGCCGAAGCCCGGCAGCGACGGACACACCACGGTGAAGGCGTCTTCGGCGGCGCCGCCGTAGCGTTCCGGATGGGCCAGCGGATCGATGACCTTGTGGAACTCGAACACCGAGCCGGGCCATCCGTGGGTCAGCAAAAGCAGCGGGGGATCGGAACCGGAGCCCGGCTCGATCAGCAGATGCAGTTCGATCCCGTCGACGCGGGCGCGGTAATGGGCGTGCCGGTTCAGACGCGCCTCCCAGAGCCGCCAGTCGTAGCGCTCGCGCCAGTGCCGGATCAGGCGCTGTAGATAATCGCGGTCCATTCCGAGCCGCCAGCCGGCCGATGCCGCGGCCGGCAACCGGGTGCGTTCAAGGCGCCGGTCCAGGTCCTCGAGCACCGCGTCGTCCACGTGGATGCGAAACGGTTCGGCGTCGATCAGAATCATCGGGTGCGCTCCATCAGCCCGGGTCCGGCGTATCATAGGGCATCTCGTGCGACGGGAGTTTTCGATGAGACACGCCTATCTGCTGATCTCCGGCACGCTGTTCGCGCTGGTCGCGCTCGCCCACCTGGTGCGCATCGTCAACGGCTGGCCGATCGCGGTCGGAGAGTGGCCGGTGCCGCTGTGGGTGTCGTGGATCGGAACCGGGGTGCCGGCCGCGCTCAGCGTGTGGGCGGCTCGGCTGCTGCGCGAAACGTGATGCTGGACATCGCCGGGCTCGATCACATCGTGATCCGGGCGCGCGAGCCGCGCGTGCTGATCGCTTTCTACCGCGACGTGCTGGGCATGACCGTCGAGCGGGAGACCGCCCCCGAGGTCGGGCTCACGCAGCTTCGCGCCGGGCGTTCGCTGATCGACGTCGTCGACGCCGCCAGCGAACTCGGGCGCGGCGGCGGACCCCCGCCGGGTCCGGGACCCAACGTCGATCACTTTTGCCTGCGCGTGCGCGACTTCGATGCCGGCCCGATCCGCGCGCACTTGGCTGCCCACGGCATCGCCGCCGGCGAGGTCGCGATCCGCTACGGGGCCGACGGCTGGGGACCGTCGATCTACCTGGCGGACCCGGAAGGCAACCGGC
>JBFJNB010000418.1:0-3076 GCA_041633655.1 Lysobacterales bacterium
CCCTCGGGGTCGGCGTCCTTGAAGGTCGCGTGGATCGGGTGCTTGAGGTCGATGAACAGGGTCACGAAGCTGCCGCGCACCTGAGCCTGGAAACGGTGCCGCGGCAGCACCATGAAGCCGGCGCAGTCCTGCCAGCGATGCCGGGGGCCGGCGCGGACGCTGCTGTGCCCGTCCAGCGCGCAGGTGACCTGAATCGCGTGATGCCGGTGCGGGCGGCTGACCGCGTTGTGGCCGGCGTACAGCCCGGCCTCTCTCCAGAGATAGAGCCAGCCGCGAGCCTCGGTTGTGTTGGTGGCGTTCATTCTTCGCGCAGCGGACCCGGGTCGATTTCGAGAACCGAATGCCGGGGTGATCCCACGCCCCATCTTAACCACCCGAAGGTGCCCCGATCCAACTCGGGTACCGAGCAGCGAGCGGTTTGGCTAGTTTGGGTTTGCCGGCGTCACCAACCAGACCGGGGCCTGGTCCTGGCCGGGGGAGAACGTGATCCGGCGCGGGTGGGCGCCGTCGGCGTCCATCACGTAAATCTCGTAGTCCCCGTCGGCGTTGGAGTCGTAAGCGATATAGCGCCCGTCCGGGGACCAGCTCGGGTAGCCCTCGTCGTACTCGGTCGCGGTCAGAGCACGCGGCTCGCTGCCGTCGGCGTTCATCACCCACAGGTCCCAGTCCCCGTCGTGCCAGGACATCCAGACCAGCCGGGAGCCGTCGGGCGAGAAGCGCGCCGGGCCTTCGCCACCGTAGCCTTCCTCGGCGTCGTTGTCCGAATCGTGGGTCAGCCGACGGCGGTCGCTCCCGTCGCTCGCCATCAGCCACAGGTCGCTGGCGCCGCCGCAGTCGGAGCGGTAGACGATCCAGCGGCCGTCCGGGGAGATGTCCGGGTCGCTGTCGAGGCAGTCGTTGTCGGTCAGCATCGCCAGCACCTTGCCGGCCCGGTCGATCAGCGCGATCTCGCGGTCGCGCCCGTCGTGGAGCGACACCGCGAAGCGGGTGCCGTCGGTCGCGGGCCCGATCTGGGAATCGGTCAGCTCGGGAAAAGGCAGCAGCTCGATCTCGCCGCCCGCCGGGTCGATCGACGCGGCCCGGTAGTGGCGCGCACCCTCGGCCAGTCCGCGGCGGGTCAGCATCAGCAGGCGCGCGCCCCCGGCGGTGACCCAGTCGGTGCCGGGGTCGCGGCTCAAGTTGACCGGATCGCCACCGTCGAGGCCGCTCGAGTAGACCTCGTACTGGCCGTCGCGCAGGCTGCTGAACGCCAGTGCCCAGCGCTGGCCCGCCGCCGGCGCGATCGAGGGGATGCCGCGGGCGGCGTGTCGGCGCGCGTCCACGTAGGTGATCGTCCACAGGTCCTCCCAGTCGGCGCCGGGCTTTTTCTGGCGCTGCACCATCCGGTAGGCGTCCTCGCCCTCTCGGTGCAGTTCCGAGCGCAGCTCGGTGATCCCCTCGTCGCCGACGTGGGTCTCGGGAAACACGATCACGTCACCTTCGATCAGCGCCTCGCCGGTGGAGAACGTGCCCTGATTGGTCCAATACCAGAACACGATCTGCTGTTGGTCCGGGTCCCACGCATAGATTGTCTGCCCGCGGTAGTCGGGGCCGCTGCCGCGCACCACGTGGCGATCCCAAATGAACTTGTCCCCGTACTCCCATCCGTAGCAGTGCTGGTCGGTGGTCGCGCCGTCCGGAAAGGTGCCGATCCAGCACCGTTTGGTCAGCCAAGCCAGCGGCTCGAGGCGCTCGCCGAACTCGGCCCCGGCGATCGGTCCCGACGCCAGCGCGGTGGCGGCGACCAGCGCCGGCAGCACGCCGCCGCGCGGCTGGTTGATCCTCGTCATCGCGTTCTCCCATGATCGGATGCCACCGGGTCATGCTACCCGGAGGCGTGCCCATCGGATTGTATTTTTTTTACCCCTCGATGACCGTGGTGCCGTCGGGCCCCCGGCCGCTCAGGTAGACCGTCGGCGACACCCCGGCGAAGTGGCGGAACTCGCGATTGAAGTGGGGCTGATCGAAGTAGCCGCACTCGAGCGCGACGGTCGCCAGGTCTTGTCGCGCCGGTTGGTTGAGCAGGGTCACCGCTCGCCTGAATCGCAGCAGGCGCGCGAAGCGCTTCGGCGGCACGCCGACCTGAGCGGTGAAGTGCCGCCCCAGGGACTTCGCGCTCAAGCCGGTTTCGCGGCACAGGTCGGCCAACGCTCCTTCGCCGCCGGCCGTGACCAGGCGCCGGCGCGCAAACGCCACCGCGGGGTGCCGCGGCCGCGCGTGGCCGAGCCGCTCGAGCAGCAGGTTCTCGACCCGGGCGAGGGCCTCATCCGGGCTGCAAGCTCCCGCGAGCTTCCCGTGCCAGGCGCGGATCGACGCTCCCAGAATCAGATCCAGGTCGACCACCCGATCGGTCAGCTCCGACATCGGTAGCCCGAGCAATGCGTATGCCCCGAGCGGATCGAGCCGAACCCCCAGCAGATGGCTCTCGCCGAGCGTCTCGAGCAACAGATAGCGCTGCTGCAATCCCGATACCCAGGCATCGCAGAACCAGGTTACCGCCTGCGGGTTGTCGCGCGCGACCAGCCCTTGCGGCGATCCTAGATTGAACAACAGCACCACGTCGCCGTCGGGCAGCAGCCTTTCGCGCGCATAGGCGGTATGGCCGCACACCCACCAGATTTGGCGGACCAGGCTCCGCAGTGCCCGATGCGGCGCCAGCTCGGCGAACGTAAAACGCCCGGCCGGGGAGCCGTGCTCCAGGACCGAGATACGGCGTGCCGGCGCCGGCATTAGTCGACCAGCGCCTGGTACACCGCAACCCGGAAGCGTTCGCCAAGATCGACGCCTTCGTTCGGAAAACGCTGGGTTAGCAGCACCGCGACCAGCCGCTCCTTCGGGTCTACCCAGTAGCGCGTATTGAAGAAACCGCCCCAGGCGTATTCGCCCGCCGAGCCGATGTTGCCCGAGGCCGCGGGGCCGATGTGGACCGAAAACCCGAGCCCGAAGCCGAAGCCCCGGTCCCAGAACTCGAGGTCGCCGAGCTGATCGACCGTCATCAGCTCGACGGTCTTGGGCCCGAGCAGGCGCTGGCCGCCGA
>JBFJNB010000419.1:0-3059 GCA_041633655.1 Lysobacterales bacterium
CGACGGTCCGGTTCGATCTGAACGGCGACGGGGTGCTTAACGCGACCGACGAGGCGCTGGACCTGCCGCGCGCGGCGAAGTGGACCTACAGCATCGGGCTGACCCACGACGCGCGGGTTGGCGATTGGGGCACGATGGTCGCGCGCGTGAACTTCGCGCACCGCGACGATTCGGCCTATACCGACAACAACCTGGGCTTCATCCTGGAGCAGGACATCCTCGACGCTGGACTGGATTTCTACTCCAACGACGGGCGCTGGGCGTTCGGCCTGTACGGCAAGAATCTCCTCGACGAGGTCCTGCACGGTGGCGACACCCAGTTGCCGGCGATGCTCGGCCCGGTGCCGCTCGGCGGAACGTTCTCCCCGCTCGCCAAGGGCCGGGTCTACGGAGCGGAGGTGACTTTCTCGTTCCGCTAAACCGGTCGCGTGACTTACGAAAGGCGCCTGCGGGCGCCTTTCTTTTGGGACCCGCCCGCTTCATTCCCTGCTCCCCCTTGGTGGCCGAAATCGTTTAATCTTGTTGCAGACGCGCGATTTTGACCGCGAGGAGAACCCGGATGAGTTATCAGGCCGCGATCGAAGAACTGAACAAGAATCTGGAACTCTACATCCGCGCCAAGTGCGATCCCGCGGTACAGAATCTCAGCAAGGCGATCTACCAGTTGACCGTTGCCCTGGAGCAGGACCTCAAGGAGCAGCGGCGCCAGATCCAGCTCCTGAAGAAAGCCCTCGAAGAACGCCGCCGCGGCTAGCGAGCCTGCATGTTGGCGCGGCCGCTCCGATACAGCAGGACCAGATTGCGCCCGTAAACCACCGGCAGCAGGACGGTGGCGAAGATCAGCGGCGCCTTGTCCAGATGCAGCGCGTACAGCAGGTTCAGTACGCTGCCCCAGAAACTCAGGTGCCAGAAATACCACGGCACGACCAGGGCCTTTTCCCGTTCCGAGGTGAGCCACTGGAACACGAAACGCGATCCGAATACCGCGGCACCGGTGAAACCGACCGCGGTCCACCACAGCGAGTCCAGGTAGATCCAGTACCCAACCGCGCCGTCCAGCCACGGCCGCAGGAATCCCGCCCCGGCGGGAACGCAGTCAATCATGATTCTCGTCTCGTTGTGGCGCCCTGGCGCGCGGATGGATGCTGCGCCGGATCAACCAGCGCACGCCCAGTAGATCGACGATGCCGACCCCCAGGCGGTTCCAGATTCCGTAGTTCGATTTCCCGGCCCGGCGCGGCCGGTGCGCTACCGGGATATTGACCACGGCGATGCCGTGGGCCCGGAACAGCGCCGGCAGAAAGCGGTGCATGTGATCGAACCGGGGCAGCTCGAGAAACGCCTCGCGCCGAAACAGCTTGAGCGCGCAGCCGGAGTCCGGGCAGCGATCGCCCAGCAGCGCGCCGCGGATCGAGTTGGCCACCCGGGAGGCGATCCGCCGCCGCCAGGAATCCCTCCGCTGCACCCGGTAGCCGGCGACCAGGTGATCCGCCCCGGCGGGCGCTTCGCGCAGCGCCGCGAGCAGCCGGGGGATGTCGGCCGGATCGTTCTGCCGGTCGCCGTCCAGGGTCGCGATCAGATCACCGCGCGCGGCGGCAACTCCACTCACCAGCGCGGCGCTCTGGCCGCGATTGAGGCGGTGCGAGACGACTCTCACGCGGGGCCGTCCGACCAGCCCCGCGAGAATCTCGCGCGAGCCGTCCCGAGAACCGTCGTCCACCAGCACCAGCTCGTAGTCGATCCGCCCGTCCAGCGCGCGCTCGATTTCCGCGCACAGCGGCTCGAGGTTGTCGCGTTCGTTGTATAGCGGCACCACGACCGACAGCGGCGGCGCCGGCACGGCGCCACCCGGTTCGCGATCGCTGGTTCGATTCTCCACACCGCGAACCTACGCCGGCGCGGCACCCGCGTCCACCGGTCCCCTATGCCCCGGTTTTCTTCGCCGCCCAAATATCCGACAATTCGCTTATCCACAGCGGCGGGGCCACAACGACGCCGGTGGCGCTCCTAGGCGCTCCCGAAGGGCGCAAGCTGCGCGCTCTGATAGTCAGCGAACTTCGCAAACAGGACACTAGCCCATGAACAACCCATCGATTTACCCGGTCAGGCCGGAGATTCGCAAGCGCGCCTACCTGGACCAGGCCGGCTATCAGAAGATGTACCGCCAGTCGGTGGACGACAACGAGGGCTTCTGGCGGGTCCAGGGCAAGCGGATCGACTGGATCAAACCCTACTCCAAGGTCAAGGACGTCTCGTTCGCGCGCGACGATCTGCACATCCGATGGTACGCCGACGGCACGCTCAACGTCTGCGCCAACTGCATCGACCGTCACCTGCCGCAACGCGCCGATCAGACCGCGATCATCTGGGAGGGCGACGAGCCCGACCGCGACGAGCACATCACCTACGCTGAGCTCCACGCGCGGGTGTGCCGGTTCGCCAACGTGCTGAAGGGTCTGGGGGTGGCAAAAGGCGATCGGGTCACGATCTACATGCCGATGATCCCGGAGACCGCGGTCGCGATGCTGGCCTGCGCCCGCATCGGGGCGGTCCATTCGGTGGTGTTCGGCGGCTTTTCGCCCGACGCGCTGGCCGGACGCATTCTGGACTGCCGCTCCAAGCTCGTGATCACCGCAGACGAGGGCGTGCGCGGCGGCAAGCGGGTGCCGCTGAAGAAAAACGTGGATCGGGCGGCCGCGATCGACGGGGTCGGCGACTGCCTGGAAGCGGTCCTCGTGGTGCGCAACTCGAGCGCCCCGATCGACTGGAGCGAGGGCCGCGATCACTGGTACCACGAACTCGAAAAGGAGGCCGCCGAAGACTGCCCGTACGAGGAGATGGGCGCCGAGGACCCGCTGTTCATCCTGTACACATCCGGCTCGACCGGCCAGCCCAAGGGGGTGCTGCACACCAGCGGGGGCTATCTGGTCTATGCCGCCATGACCCACCACTACGTGTTCGACTACCATCCGGGCGACATCTACTGGTGCACCGCCGACGTCGGCTGGGTTACCGGGCACTCCTACATCGTTTACGGTCCGCTGGCCAACGGCGCGACC
>JBFJNB010000420.1:0-3058 GCA_041633655.1 Lysobacterales bacterium
GAGTGATGTATGCGTCCAGCCACCAGTGGCCGCTGTATCCGGGCACCGGCGGCGCCGACGAAACCGGAGCGGGCAACATCCTCAACGTGCCGCTGGCGCCCGGCGCCGGCTCGGCCGAGTTCCGGGCCGCCTACACGGACGCAATTGTGCCGGCGCTGGAGGCGTTCGCGCCGGATTTCCTGCTGGTCTCGGCCGGATTCGACGCCCACCGGCTGGATCCGCTGGCCGGACTCAATCTGGTTGAATCAGACTTCGGCTGGGTCACGGGCGAGCTGGCGCGGCTGGCGAAAAGCCGCTGCCGGGGACGGTTGGTCTCGGTGCTCGAAGGCGGCTACCATGCGCAGGCGCTGGGCGCCAGCGCGGTGGCCCACGTCGGCGCGTTACTGCAAGCCTGAAGAGTGACGAGATGACCAACAAGACCCCACTGCACGACCTGCACCTGCAAGCCGGCGCGCGAATGGTCGATTTCGGCGGCTGGGAGATGCCGATCCATTACGGCTCCCAGCTCGAGGAACACCACGCGGTGCGGGGCGCGTCCGGGATGTTCGACGTCTCGCACATGACCGTGGTCGACCTGGCCGGGGAGCGGTCGGGCGAATTCCTGCGCCACCTGCTGGCCAACGACGTGGCCAAGCTCAAAGTGCCGGGGGCGGCGCTGTACACCTGCATGCTCAACGAGCGCGGCGGCGTGATCGACGATCTGATCGTCTATCGACGCGCGGCGGACCGCTACCGGATGGTCGTCAACGCCGCGACCCGGGCCAAGGATCTGGCCTGGATCACGGGGCAGGCCGAGCCGTTTTCCGCGAGCGTGGCCGAGCGCGCGGACCTGGCGATGGTCGCGGTCCAGGGGCCGCAGGCGCGCGCGCAGTTCGCCTCGCTGCTGGACGGCTCCGAGCGCGAGCGCGTGCTGGCGGTCAAGCGCTTCGCGGCGGTGGAAGCCGGCGGCGCGTTCGTCGCGCGAACCGGCTACACCGGCGAGGACGGCTTCGAGGTGGTGGTGCCGGGCGCCGAGGTGGCCGGATGGTGGCGCCGGCTGGCCGCGGCCGGGGTGCGCCCCTGCGGCCTGGGCGCGCGCGACACGCTCAGACTGGAGGCCGGGATGAACCTGTACGGGCAGGACCTGGACGAGGACACGACGCCGCTGGAGTCGGGTCTTTCATGGACCATCGCATGGGACCCGCCGGAGCGCGATTTCATCGGCCGCGCGGCGCTCGAGCGAGAGCGCGAGCGCGGACCCGCACGCGCCCAGGTGGGGCTGACCCTGGAGGACCGCGGGGTGCTGCGCCACGGCCAGGACGTCTACTGCGAGCGCGGTCAGGGGGTCGTGACCAGCGGCAGCTTTTCCCCGACCCTGAGCCGATCGATCGCGCTGGCGCGCGTCCCGTCCGGGACCGCCGGCAGGGTCGAGGTCGAAATCCGCGGGAAGCGGCTCGCGGCACGGGTGGTCGCTCCGCCCTGGGTCAAGGGCGGCAAGCCGGTCGAGCACTGATGCCCTGGAAGCATGGTGCTTGTTAGAATGCAGACACTAGGGGATTGGAAACGATGAGCGAGTTACCAGGCGATCTCAAGTTCCGCAAAAGCCACGAGTGGGCACGGCTGGAAGAGGACGGCCGGGTGCGGATCGGGATCTCCGATCATGCCCAGTCGCAACTGGGCGATATGGTCTACGTGGAGCTGCCCGAGGTCGGCGACCAGGTCGAGGCGGGCGACGCCTGCGCGGTGGTCGAGTCGGTCAAGGCGGCCGCCGACGTGTACGCGCCGATCAGTGGCGACGTGGCCGAGATCAACGAGGAGCTATCCGATTCGCCGGAGCTGGTCAACGAGTCACCATACGAAAACGGCTGGCTGTTCGTGATCAGTCCGGACAATCCGGACGACCTCGACGAGCTGCTGGACCCAGACGCCTATGCCGCCGGGCTCGAAGAGGGCGACGAGGCCGAATAGCTCGTCGCCGCCGGCGCACCCGCGGCCAGCGCCTGGGCGTAGAGCACGATGGCGTGGTCCAGCAGCGCCCGTTGACGAAGCGCCGATGAACGCCGGCCTGGAATTTCGCGCCGATCCGGCGCCCGACCCGCGGCTCGCCGAACGTGACCACGGTCACGGTCGGCGCTCCAGACAGGTCGTGTCCAGCGAACGTTTCGGGTCGCGCAGAAAAGACAATCTGATCCGGCTGATGCAGTTCCCGGACGCGCCGTGGCCAAAGCGGTCCAGGCGCAGCACCCGCGCCTCGGTGAGTCCCCGCTCGAACAGCGCCGTGTTGCGCGGCGGGGTCACCGGGTCGAGATCGTTGGTGATGATCAGCGCCGGCACCGCGATGTCGCGGTATTCCGATTCCGCCTCGCTGGCCCGGCCGCCGTGCCAGCCCTGAAGCGCCGGGATGAACGCCTGGAACCAGGCCAGGCCGTGCGCGAACTCGGGGTGCCCGGCGGTGAACGCGGCGACCGCGGCCGGTGTTTCGGGCGAGAATTCCTCGTACCGATTGAAGCTCAGGAACGCCGACACGTTGTGGTTTTTGAGAATCAGCGCGGGGCGCGCCGCGAGCGTGCCCAGGGTGTCGGCATCGCGCGCGCTAGCCGCGGTGACGAAACGCGGCACGGTGTCCAGCGCGTCGGGTGCGTACAGCAGGTAGCGGACGAAGAACAGGAAGTCCTGCGGGTTGAGCACGAACGGCGCATCGAGCACTTCGATCGCCAGCGGCTCGGCGGCAAGCGCGTCGAGCGCGCGCAGGAGTTCGGCGTGCAGATCGGGATGGCCCGCGCGGCACTCCGGAGCGGCGGCGCAGCGTTGGAACAAGCCATTCAGCGCGCGCAGCGCGTCCGGAAACCGGGCTTCCAGCGCGCGGTTGTCGAGCCTCGCCGGGCCCTCCAGGATCGCGGCCCGGATCCGCGGCTCGAAGTACTTCATGATCGTGATCGCGAGCTTGGTGCCGTACGAGGCCCCGTACAGGTTGTAGCGCCGATAATCGAGCGCGGCCATCAGCGCTCCGAAGTCCTTCGCGTTCTGGGTCGAGTTGTATTTCGACGCATCGATCCCGGCCGCCGCGATCTCGGCCGCC
>JBFJNB010000421.1:0-3052 GCA_041633655.1 Lysobacterales bacterium
CCCGGCGCGGATCGCCGTGCTGACCAGACCCGCCCGCAGCGAGACCTGCATCTGCAGCAGCGCGTCGAAACGGCGCCGCGCGAGCTTGCGGCGCAGCGCGCGCCAGCCGGCCAGCCCCGAGCGCTTGTCGTAGACCAGGAACTCGACCCCGTCGAGCCCATCCAGCAGACGGTGCTCGGGCTTGCCGATCACCCACGTGATCTGGATTCCGGGACACTGTGCGTGCAGCGCCGCGACCACCGGCACCACGTGGGTCACGTCCCCGAGGGCCGAGAGTCTGAGGATGCACAGGGTGTCGATGTCCACGTCCAGCCTATTGTTCCCGAGTCGGCGCGACGGCGAAACCCGTGTAGGCTAACCGGTCAGATCATTGAGCGAGTGAGCGGCATTGAGCGAACGCATCGTGCGCCGGGGACGGCGGCGGATCCTGTACGATCCCGCCACCCTGGACACCGAACCCGATCCGCGCTGGTTCGACCCCGCCTACTGGGAGGCGCAGGAAGCGCTGGACGGCGGCGCGCGCGGGCGCGGCGCGGTCCGGTTCATCTCCCACCCGGGGGGGCGGTGGGCATTGCGCCACTGCCACCGCGGCGGACTGATCGGGCGGCTGATCAGTGATCGGTATCTGTATACCGGCGAGGCTCGGGTGCGCTCGTTTGCCGAGTGGCGGCTGCTCCAGCGGATCACGGCGCTGGGGCTGCCCGCGCCGGCGCCGGTGGCGGCGAGCTTCAGCCGCCACGGGCTCTGGTATCGCGCCGATCTGTTGAGCGCAAGGCTCGACCACGACTCGACCCTGGCCGAGGCGCTGCGCGCGCCCGCGGGGATCGCGGCGATCCCCTGGAGCGAGATCGGAGGAACGATCCGCCGGTTTCACTCAGCCGGGGTCCACCACGCCGACCTCAATGCCCACAACATCCTGATCGCCGGTCAAACGATCTACGTGATCGACTTCGACCGCGGCGCGATCCGCGCGGCCGGGCGCTGGCGGGCCGCCAACCTGGAGCGGCTGGCCCGGTCGCTGCGCAAAGTGACGCCGCCCGAGCACGCGGCCGAACTCGACGAAGCCTGGGAAACGCTGCGGGCCGGCTACGGGGCCGACTGATTCACGAACGCACCCAGCGGTGATAACGCTCGAGCCACGGCATCAGCCGCACGGGCTGCGTCGCCTGGCGCCAGCGGCCGGCGACGAAGCGGTTGGCCTCGGCCAGGGTCGGGTAGGGGTGGATGGTGCCGAGGATGCCCTTGAGTCCGATCCCGTGGCGCATCGCCAGCGTCAGCTCCGCCAGCACCTCACCGGCGTGCGCGCCGACCACGGTCGCGCCGAGGATTTTGTCGCCGTCGCGCGGGGTCAGCACCTTGACGAAGCCGTGCGCTTCTTCCTCGGCCAGCGCGCGGTCCGATTCGGACAGCTCGTAGCGAAGCACCCGCACCGCGGTGCCGCGTTCGGCGGCCTGCTGCTCGTTGAGTCCGACGCGGGCGACCTCCGGGTCGGTGAAGGTCACCCACGGCAGCACCGAGTAGTCGACCCGGAAGCGTCGCCAGGCGCCGAACAGCGCGTTGACCGCGCAGTACCATGCCTCGTGGGCGGCGCTGTGGGTGAACTGATACGGCGCGATCACGTCGCCGCAGGCATAGATGTTGGGGTATTTGGTTTGCAGGTAGGCGTCGACCTCGAGCGCGCCGCCGGGTCCAGTCGCCAGACCCAGCGCCTCGATTCCGAGCCCCTCGGTGTTGGGGCGCCGGCCGACCGCGACCAGCAGCCGGTCGAAGACCACGTTCACCGCGCCGTCGGGTCCGCTTAAGTGAAGCGTGCCGCCGGTCCCGGTGCCCTCGACCCGCTCGGCGCGGGTTGCGGTCAGTACCCGGACCCCGTCGCGCCCCAGCGCCGCCTGAATCGCCGCTGAAGCGTCGGGGTCCTCGACCGCGAGCACCCGCTCGAGCATCTCGACCAGGGTCACCTTGGCGCCGAGCCGGGCGAAGCCCTGCGCCAGCTCGCAGCCAATCGGACCGCCGCCCAGGATCGTGAGGCGCCGCGGCAGCTCGGTCAGATCCCACAGGGTCTCGGAGGTCAGGCAGTCGATCGCCTCGATACCCGGAATGGGCGGGATCCGCGGCGTACCCCCGGTGGCGATCACGATGTTCCTGGTCGTCAGGGTGCGTTCGCCGACCCGGACCTCGAACGGCGACTCGATGCGCGCGTCCCCCTGGATGCACTCGACCCCGAGGCCACGATAGCGCTCGGGTGAATCGTGCGGCTCGATCGCGGCGATGACCCGCTGGACCCGGGCCATCACCGCCGCGAAGTCGGGTTCGCCGGGGGTAGCGGTCAGGCCGAAGTCGGCGGCGCGCTTGAGGTCGTGGACGGCACGGGCGCTGCGCAGCTGGGTCTTGGACGGCACGCAGCCGGTGTACAGGCAATCGCCGCCCATTCGGTGCTTTTCGACCAGTACCACCCTGGCCTTGACCGCGGCGGCGATGAACGCGGTAACCAGCCCGGCCGAGCCGCCGCCGATCACGACCAGGTTGTAATCGCACCGGCGCGGCCGGCGGTAGGCCCGGTACACCCGGCGCCGACGCAGGGCATCGATCACGCGTCGCGAGGCCAAAGGCAGCAGCCCGATGATCACGAACGACAGGATCAGGCCCGGCGACAGGATGTCCGCGGTCGTTTCCAGGCGTCCAAGTTCGCGTCCGGCATTGACGTAGGCCAGGGTGCCGGGCAGCATCCCGAGCTGGCTGATCAGCGCATAGCGCCAGACCCCGATCCGGGTCAGCCCCATGACCAGGTTGATCACGAAGAACGGAAACAGCGGAATCAGACGCAGCGAGAAAAGATACAGGCCGCCTTCGCGCTCGATCCCGCGGTCGATGGCCTCGAAGGCCCGCTCGAAGCGAGCGCGCACCAGGCCCGAAAGCACCAGGCGCGAGACCAGGAACGCAAGGGTCGCGCCGATGGTGGACGCAAACGAGACCAGAATCGTGCCGGTCACCAGCCCGAACAGTGCACCGCCGAGCAGGGTCAGCAGCGCCGCCCCGGGCAACGACAGGCCGG
>JBFJNB010000422.1:0-3047 GCA_041633655.1 Lysobacterales bacterium
CCTCGAAGCGCTCGTCGAGCAGACCGACCTCGGCCCAGACATCGCGCCGCATGGCGACGCAGAACATCAGCGGCACCGGGATCGCCCGCGCCTGGCCGCGGCGGGTGCGCGCGCGCGCCCGTGCTTCCCGGAGAAATCCGCCGTGGGTTTGGTACTCGGTCTCGACCTGGGCTTGGTTGCCGCTGCGGTTGGTCACCGGTCCAACCAGCCCAACCGCGGGCGCCGTCAGGTGCCGGCGCAGCCCGGTCAGCCAGCCCGGCGCGACCATGGTGTCGTTGTTCAGCAGCACCAGCACCCGACCGCGCGCGAGCGCCAGCCCCTGGTTGGCGGCCGGCGCGAAGCCGCGATTGGTGTCGTTGAAAACGGCCCGGACGCGGCCGTCCGCCGCGGCCAGACGACGCAGGTACTCCGGCGTTCCGTCGGACGAGGCGTTGTCGACGACGATCAGTTCGGCGCCGCGGTCGAACCCGCCGGTGAGCACGCTTTCCAGGCACAGCCGGGTGAACACCAGGTTGTCGAAAGTGACCACGACCACGCTGGTATGGGGCCGACGGGAGCCCGCGGGGTGCGCGCCGGCCGGCAGCGGGCGGCTCCGCACCGCGCGGACGGTCGCCTCCGGCAGCTCGAGCGGCCAGCGCGAACGGGGCGTCAGCGACAGCTCCGGCGGCAGCGGTTCGATCACGGGGCGAGCCATCGTTCGAGCGCGCTAGGCGACCGCCTGGGCCTGGAGCAACTGGCGGTAGATGCCCGGCGCGTCGACCAGCTCGTCGTGGGTCCCGCGCTGGACGATCCGGCCGCGGTCGAGCACCAGGATCAGGTCCGCGCCGCGCACGCTGGCCAGGCGGTGCGAGACCATGAACGTGGTGCGTTGCTGTCGCAGGCGCTCGAGCGCGTCCAGCAACCGGGCCTCGGTGCGCGCGTCGATCGCGGCGGTGGGCTCGTCCAGGATCAGGATCGGCGCGTCTTTCAAAAAGGCGCGCGCGACCGCGATCCGCTGGCGCTCGCCACCGGAAAGACCGGCTCCGCGCTCCCCGATCACGGTCTGGTAGCCATGCTGGAGACGCTCGATGAACTCGTGCGCGTTGGCCGCGCGGGCGGCGCGCTCGACCTCGTCGGCGCTCGCGTCCAGGCGGCCGTAGCGGATGTTGTCGGCGATGCTGGCGGCGAACAGGATCGGGTCCTGGCCGACGATCGAAATCTGGCGGCGCAGCGCGGCGACCTTCAGCGGGCGGATTTCCTGCCCGTCGATCAGGATTCGGCCCCGGTCCGGATCGTAGAAGCGCGGGATCAGGCTGACCAGCGTGGTCTTGCCGGCCCCGGTCGGACCGACGATGCCGACGTAGTCGCCGGGAGCGGCCTCGAACGAGATCTCGCTCAGGACCTCGCGCTCGCCGCGGTAGCCGAAGCTGACCTCCTCGAACCGGACCCGCCCGTGCACCGCCGCGGGCTCGATTGCGCCCGGAACATCACGGATGTCCGGCTCGGTGTCGAGCAGCGCGAACGCCCGCTTCAGGCTCACGCGCTGATCCTGGAGCGAGCCCAGGGTCGAGCTGATGGAGCCGAGCGACTGGTACACCGTCGAGATGTAGGCCAGCACCACCAGCAACTGCCCCACCGTCAGCTTGCCGGCCAGCACGTGCGCCCCGCCGAGGCCGATCACGAGCGCGATCCCGGCGGCCGTGATCATGTTGACGTTCAGCCCGAACAGGGTCTGGCGCACGGTCAGGTCCACGCGCGCACTGAGCGCCCGTTCACCCTGGTCGCGGAACCGTCGCCCCTCGTGGTCCTCGCGGCCGAACGCGACAATCACCCGCAGCATCGCCATCGCTTCCTGGATCATCGACAGGGTCTGACCCTCCAGATCCTTGACCCGGTGCAGCCGGTCCTGGATCCGGCGCGCGTAGCTGCCAACGGCCCGGTACAGCAGCGGCACCACGATCAACGACGCCAACGCGAGCTCCAGGTCCATCCCGATCACGATCCAGAACATCCCGACGAAGGTCAGCGCGCTCTGCGCCAGCGCCGGGACCGTCATCACCAGCCCGGCGGCGGCGTCGGCGTGATTGGTCAGCACGTAGACCAGCTTGCCCGAGTAGTTGCGGTCGTGATACGCCAGCGACAGCCGCTGCGCGTGCTGGAACAGCTCGCCGCGGAAATCCAGCGTGATCTTCAGGTTCAATCGGGTGGTCAGGTACTCGCGCAGCACCGTGAGCACGTTTTGCAGCAGCACCAGCACCAGGCCGGCGACCACGACCCAGATCAGCAGCACGAAGCGATCGTCGACGATCGCCTCGAAGCGCAGCGCCTCGGGCAACGGAAGATCGCCGAGCACGTGATCGACCAGGAACTTCATCGGCCAGGGCAGCAGCAGGCTCACCAGCGCCGTGGCTACGACAAGAATTGCGCCGACCGCCGCCAGTCCCGCGTGGGATCGAAGATAGGGCAGCACCCGGCGGACGGTTTCCATGGGGCGACTCAGTCTTCGTATTCGGGCAGCGCCCCGGTGACCACGGGCGCCGGGGTCGAAACCGGGGCCAACTCCTTGATCACCGCGGCCATCGCCGCGGCGCAGTCCCGCAACGGGCGGATCAGGAGCACGAACGTGGTCAGACCGAGCGCGACCGCGGCGCCCCAGGCCCCTGTAACCGCGGCGCCGGTCAACAACCCGCCGCTGACCGCGGCGAGCACGAATCCGGCCGGCGCCCAGCGCGGCCAGGCCTTGATGCGCACCAGTTGGCGCCCGTGACCGTGCTCCTCGATCGCCATCCGCAGCCGGACGCTGCCGAACGAGCCGGCCCGAACCGCCAGGTCCCAGCGGTCGAAGGCGCCGCCGAAACGCACCGCAACCCCGGCGGCGCGCAGCCGCTCGGCGAGCGCGCGCAGGCGCTGCTCCGGCCCCGCCCAATGCTCGCTCCAGCGCCGAAATCGACGCGGCCAGGGTGGCGCCAGCGGCCGCTTGCGCAGCCGCCGCCAGGGCACCAGGCCGTGGCGGAGGCGCCCGTACAGGCGGGCCAGAGGCTGGAGCAGGTGCAGCAGCATTCCGGTCA
>JBFJNB010000423.1:0-3044 GCA_041633655.1 Lysobacterales bacterium
ATCTTGCGCAGCACCGTGTCGGCGTTGCCCATGACCCCGCCGGGATAGTACTTGATCTTGACCCGGTTGCCGGTGCGTGCGGCGATCCGGTCGCCGGCGTCGCGCATTTCGCGCATCCAGCCGGTGCCGTCAGGGACCGCGGTGGCCAGCTTCAGGGTCTGCGCCGGCGCAAGCGCAGGGCTCAGGCACAGCAGCAGAACGATCCAGATTCGGGAGATTGCAGTCATCAAAAATACTCGTCGGATTCGCGAAGGAGGCGCGCGGCCCGCTCCTTGGCCAGGGTGTTGATCAGGGTGAGATCCCGCTGCTCGCCGGGCGCGGCCAGCACTTCCTCCAGCAGCTCGTCGTGCAGCTCGCGGTCGAACACCAGCCGCGCGTATTCCTGCGCGAACATCACCTGGACCATCAGATTGCGGCGCTCGGATTTGGTCAGCGCGGTTTCGAAGTACGCCCGCCCCTGCTCCGGCTTGCCGCCGAACGCCGGCGGCAACTGGCTGGTGACCACGCCCAGGTACAGGTAGGGCCAGCCCTGGCGGAAGTTGGGGTCGGCTGCGACCACCGCGCGCATCGCCGCCTCGACCTTCGGGATCTCCGCGATCGCGTTCCAATCGCCTGGGTTGAGCTGGATCCAGGTGGCCCAACTGGCGGCGAAGCCGTACAGCGCGCGCAGGTCGGCGGGTCTGATGGCCTCCAGCGCCGCAACCAGCTCCGAATGCGGCTGGTCGACCGCCGCGCACAGCGCCTCCGAGCGCAGGCAAAGTGCTCGATGGCCGTATTGCTTGCCGCGCTCGGCCAGCCGGCGCGAGCGCTCCGAGTCGTTGACGAACGCGCCCGCATACGAGCTGTACAGGTCGGCGCCGGCCAGCAGCAGCGCCTCGTTGTTCGGATTCTCGGCAATGAAGCCGTCGACCAGCAGCAGGTAGGCGGGCGCGCCGTCGCGCACCGTTTCGACGTCATTCTGATTCAGAATCCCCGCCGACAGCGCGTTGGCAAAGCCACTGGTTGCGGTGCTGACCAGCTTGGCGCAACCGCCCAAGCTCGAGATCAACAACGCAACGCAGAGTCGCCCGCATGTTCTTGTTGGAGATGCCATCCCAGCCCTTGGTCCCAAGTCACCTAATGGGACCACATTTTGTGGAAAAAATCTCACCGACTTACGCCCCGCGGCGGGCAGAAACGAGGCCGCTGCGTTCAGCGCCCGCGTTCCTCGGCGGCCAGGACGGCCTGGAACGTGTTCTCCAGCAGGCCCGCCACCGTCATCGGCCCGACCCCGCCCGGAACTGGACTGATGAACGCGGCACGCTCGCGGGCGGCGTCGAACTCGACGTCGCCGCACAGCGAGCCGTCCTCGAGCCGGTTGATGCCGACGTCGATGACGACCGCGCCGGGCTTGATCCAGGCGCCGGGAATCAGGGCCGGCTTGCCGACGGCGACCAGCAGGATGTCGGCGGCGGCCACGTGGCTGCGCAGATCAACCGTGAACTTGTGGCAGCAGGTCACGGTGGAGCCGGCCAGCAGCAGCTCCATCAGCAGCGGCCGTCCGACATGATTGGACGCGCCGACCACCACCGCGTGCGCGCCCTTGAATGCCATGTCGATCGAGCGCAGCATGGTCATGATTCCCACCGCGGTGCACGGCCTTAGGCCCGGCTGGCGCAGCACCAGCCGGCCGATGTTCTCGGCGTGGAAACCGTCGACGTCCTTGTATGGGTCGATCGCGTTGGTCACCGCGGCCGGGTCGATGTGCGCGGGCAGCGGCAACTGCACGAGAACGCCATCGATCTCGGGATCGGCATTCAGGCGTTCGATCAGCGCCAGCAGCTCGGCCTGGGAGGTCGACTCGGGCAGGTCGTGATCGCGCGCGACGATCCCGGCGCGCTTGCACGCGCGGCGCTTGTTGCGCACGTAGATCCTGGAGGCCGGATCGGAACCGACCACCACCACGGCCAGGCCGGGGCGGCGCAACCCGCGTCGACCACGACGCTCGATTTCGACGCGCAGCCAGTCGATCCGTTCCCGGGAGAGCCGATTGCCATCGATCACGACCGCGCTCATTTACGGCCCCGGCGCTCGGTAAATCGGCGCAGCCGCTTGCGCTTGGCCAACTGGCGCGCGGTCAGCCGGTTTTTCTTGTGCCGGTAGGGGTTTTCGCCGCCGCGAAACTGAAGCCGGATCGGCACCCCGCTCAGATCCAGGCTCTTGCGAAACGCGTTGACCAGGTAGCGCCGGTAGTCCTGCGGGAGGGTGTCCAGGCGGTTGCCGTGAACTACGATCGTCAGCGGATTGCGGCCGCCCAGGTGTGCGTGCCTCAGCTTCGGGGTGCGGCCCTGGACCTGCGGCGGCGGATGCCGGTGCTGGGCCTCGCTCACGATCGCGGTCAACTCGCGGGTCGAAAGCGGCGCCTCCGCGGCCTCGTGGCAGGCGCGAACCGCCCGCAGCAACTCACCGAGCCCGCTGCCGGTCAGTGCGGAGATGTGCACGGTCGGAGCGAAGCTCGCGAAATCGAGCCGGCGTGCCAGCGCCGCGTCCACCTCGGCCCGGCGCGCGCGATCCAGGCCGTCCCATTTGTTGACCGCGATCACCAGCGCCCGGCCGGCCTCGAGCACGTGCCCCAGCAATGTCAGATCCTGGTCCACGATTCCCTCGCGCGCATCGGTGACCAGAATCACGATCTGGCTTTGCTCGATCGCCTCCAGCGCCTTGATCACGCTGAATTTCTCGACCGCGTCGCGGACCCGCGCGCGACGGCGCACGCCGGCGGTGTCGATCAGCAGGTAGTCGATGCCGTCGCGTCGCCACGGCACGTAGATACTGTCTCGGGTGGTGCCGGGCGCGTCGAACGCCAGCAGTCGCTCCTCGCCGAGCAGCCGGTTGATCAAGGTGGACTTGCCGACGTTGGGGCGGCCGATCACCGCGATGCGGATGCCCTGCGGCAAAGCCGTTCCCGGACTACCCGCCTTCGGCTCCTCCGGCAGCAGCTCCGTGAGGATCCGGCCGAAGCTGCCGAGGCCGCGTCGATGCGCGGCCGAGACCGGCACCGTGTG
>JBFJNB010000424.1:0-3043 GCA_041633655.1 Lysobacterales bacterium
GGGCCATTCCCGGCGAACCGCGCCTTGCCCCAGGCCTTGTGCGGCCCGCTGATAGTCAGCGAACTTACCAAACAGGACACTAGAGTTGGACGCGGACACCAACGAATCGGTTTAACTCCGTGGCCGCGGTGGCGGTGATCCCGGCCGGCGGCGAGCCGATCGAACTGCCCGGCGGGGAGTTGATCCTGTGGCGGGCCGCGGTGCCGCCAGCGCTCGCGGACCGCTGGTTCGCGGACCTGGACGCCGGGCTGCGCTGGCACCGCGAGGTTTTGACGATCTTCGGCCGGCGCGTTGCGGTGCCGCGCGAGATGGCCTGGTACGGCGATCCGGGCAGCGCCTACCGCTACTCCGGCGTGACCCACGAGCCGCTGCCCTGGACCCCGCCGTTGAGCGAGGTGCGAACCCGGGTCCAGCGGCTCACCCGCGCGCGCTTCAACAGCGTGCTGGCCAATCGCTATGACGGCGGCGCCGATTCGATGGGCTGGCACGCCGACGACGAGCCGGAGTTGGGACCGGAGCCGGTGATCGCTTCCTTGAGCCTCGGCGCGACCCGCAAGCTGCGCTTTCGCCACCGCCACCGCGAACGGCCGCCGCTCGAGTTGTGGCTCGAGCACGGTTCGCTGCTGCTGATGCGCGGTGCCACCCAGGCCAACTGGCAGCACGCGCTGCCCAAGACCGCGCGCCGGGTCGGGGTGCGGATCAACCTGACCTTCCGCCGGATCGACCCGCGGCGCGTCTGAGCGGTTACAATTGGGTCCATGCCTGCTTACCTGCGTAAATTCGTCGGCCTGATCCTGCTGGTATGGACCATCGGGCTGGTCTCGATCCAGGCGCTATGAACGAGCCTAAAACCACGACCCGGTTGCCGCCGAAGGCGCTGCTGCTTTTCATCCTGCCGTTGCCGCTGCTGGCGGTGCTGCTGGCGGCGCTGGTCGGCGGCGACCTGGGAAGACTGTTCCTGAGCGCGCTGGCGCTGGCGCTGTACTTTTCGGCCGGCGCGCTCGTGCACCAGGGCGTGCGCGCGGAACTTGCCGCGGCCGAGCGGCGCTATGCGGTCGAGACCCCGGTGCCCCGCAAACTGCTGGCGGCGCTACTGGCCGGCGCCGGCACCTGCCTTACCAGCCTGTGGCTGGCCGGCAACTCCTGGTTCGAGACCCTGGGCTACGGCGCCGGTACGATCGCCGGCGCGATCCTGCTGTACGGGCTGGACCCGCGGCGCCGGCCCGGGGTCGCGGCCGCGGCGCAGGTCGCCGAGGCGCTGGCCGCCGCCGAGCGGAAGATCCTCGACATCGACGCGGCCAGCCGCGACATCTCCTGTTCGGAACTGAGCGAACGGCTGGCGCGGATCACCGCCAAGGCCCGCACGATCCTCGATCTGCTGAACGAAAAACCGCAGGCCATCGGCGACGCGCGCCGGTTCTTGAGCTCCTACCTCGACGGCGCCGAGCGGGTCGCCCGCGGCTACGCCCGGACCCAGGTCAAGCTCGGCACCGACGAGCTCGACGAGAACTTCCGCAGCGTGCTGGTCACGATCGAAACCGTGTTCGAGGAGCAGCATCGCAAGCTGCTCGAAGACGAGATGATGGATCTCGACGTCCAGATCGAGGTGCTGACGACGCAGATGAAGCGCGAAGGCGTCGCGTGACCCGGGAGCTCGAGCAGTCACTCAACGAAGATCGGCCGGCGCCGGCACAGGTCGAGTCAGAGTCGGACGCGCAGGCCCGCGCCGAACTGGCCGCGAGCCTGGATGGCGGCGATCCCGAGGCGATCCTGTTCTTCGGAACCAAGGTCCAGCACCATCTGAGCCGGATCTCGCGCAAGATGCTGGAAACCGTCGCCGGCGAACGAGTCGACGGCGCCGGCCAGGCGATCGACGAAATGCTCGACATCATCCGCGGCTTCGATCTCGAGCGCGCCGATCCCAACGTCAAACCGCCGTGGTGGAAGCGCTGGTGGCCCGCCGCGCGCCCGCTGACCCGGCTGGTGGCCGCGATCGAGTCGCTGCGCCTTCGGGTCGAGCAGGCCGCCCGCCGGCTGGAGCGCGAGAAGAGCGCGCTGCTGAGCGACGTGGTGACGATGGATCGGCTCGACGAACGCTGCCGCGAGCACCTGCGCGAGCTGGACCTTCACCTCGGCGTCGCGCGCGGGCGGCTCGACGGTGCCGCGGATGGCCGGCAGGCCGATCTGCTGAAGCGGCTCGAGGACCTGACGGTGTCGCGGCAGATCGGCCAGCAGGCGCGCGCCAGCATGCTGCTGGTCCAGCAAACCGGCCGCGAGCTGATCTCGCGGGTCAACTTCGTGCTGACCGCGACCGTGCCGGCCTGGCAGCAGCACCTGACGCAACTGATCGCGATCTGGCGGCGGCGCAAGGCGGCCGAGCTGATCGGCGCCAGCAGCGGGCTGGCCGAGGATCTGGCCGGCGCCGCGGGCCGACTGCGCGGCGCCCGCGAACGGGTCCGCGAGGCGCTGCGCGCGGGGGTCTACGATCTGGATGCGATCGCCGAGGCCAACCGGGAGCTGGCCGCGGAGCTCGAACAGGGACGGGCCCTGGCCGAGCGCGGGCGCGAGGCGCGGGCGCAAGCCCTGAGCGCGCTCAAGGACGAGCAGATGGGGTAACATAGGCGCAACCTTCGACCGGAGGTAATGAACATGCAGACCATCTCCCAACTGCTGGACGAGAAAGGTCACCAGGTCTGGTCGGTGGCCCCGGACGACCCGGTGTTCGAAGCCATCCGGGTCATGGCCGAAAAGGGGATCGGCGCGCTGATGGTTATCGACGCGGGAAAGCTGGTCGGGGTCGTGTCGGAACGCGACTACGCGCGCAAGGTGATCCTGAAGGGACGCTCGTCCAAGAACACCCCGGTGAGCGAGATCATGACCACCGAGGTCATCAGCGTGTCGCTGCATGTGGGCGTGGAGCGTTGCCTGGGGGTTATGACCAAGAACAAGGTCCGCCACCTGCCGGTGGTCGACGGCAACGACGTGGTCGGTGTGCTGTCGATCGGGGACCTGGTGGCATCGATCATCGACGATCAAAGGCACC
>JBFJNB010000425.1:0-3043 GCA_041633655.1 Lysobacterales bacterium
CCGACGGCATGATAAGCCGAAATGCCCCGGCGGGTCGCGGCGAGGTCACTCCAGACGATACAAGCGGATTGCGTTCTCGCGCAGAACCAACCTGGCGATCTCGACGGCCCGGGCTGGCGTAATCTGTCCGTCGCGCATCATGCCCGTCAGCGCGAGCGCCAGGGCCTCACGCGCGGTGGTCGTCATCAGCCATGCCTTCTCTTCCCAGTCTGCCAGCGGAGTGTTCGGGTCGGAGTACGCATCGCTCCCAAACAGCACTTTCTCGGGCTGCCATTCGAGCCAGTCGCGCAGCACCGCGGCGAGCGCCTGCGTCGACAAGTAGAAAGTCTGGGCGGAAAAGTCAGCATAGGTGTTGGGTTTGTCCAGCATCGCCCCGGCGAGTTTGTGGAAGGGCCAGCCTCCATGGATCAGGACGAAGTTCGTCTCGCGGCTGGCGGGGTCGTTGAGAAGCGGCTCCAGCAGGCCGGGATCCGCTCCGCTGTTGTCGAAATAGGGCCCGACGCCGTTGCCGGTATGAATCTGCACCACCAGACCGAGGCGACCGGCTTCGGCGCATACGTAGCGAAACAGGTAATCCTCCAACAGCCGCTTTTCGGCGACGGTGTCATCGGCCGCTTGTACCCGCGCATACGCCTGCTCCGCAACGGCGAATTCGACCGGAGTCACGTTCAGGGCGCGTCGGTAGCCGGTCGTGAACTTGACCGCCCGAACCCCTTGTTTAACCCAGCGATCCAGGACCGGAGTGACCACGCCCGCCGTGTAGCCGGAAAGCCCGGCCGGCAGCCGGTCAACCGCAAGATCCCCTGCCACGGTCTGCAGCGAGGTCGCCGAGGGGGCGATCAGCGAGTCGGCGTACGGAACCCAGCGGAAGCGCGGGCCGGCCTGGCCTGGCCCCAGACTCGCCGCGTTTACCAAAGCCACCTCCACGCCGGCTCGGTCAAGCACCCAGGCGGGATAGCGCTCGCCCAACTGCCGCATCCGACGAAGCTTTTCTCGCAGCAGCGGTCGTGCCGACTCCGAACCGACACCCGATCCGGCATATCCGTAAAGCGCTGCCCAGGCCCGTGCCCATTCCGGGTTGTCCACGCGCAGCCGAACCACGGCCGGGTAGGGCGGCGCTCCGAGCGGTTCTTCCTCGCGCCAATGCGCCTCGCGGTCCCCGCCCGAGGGAAGGCAGTGGCAGTGATTGTCGATCGCCTTGATCTGGTTGATTTCAGCCAACAGCGCCGAGTCAACCTGCAACTGCGCGGATGCGCAGTGCCCCGATGCCAGCAAGAGAAATCCAACGCAGAGGAGCAAACCGGATCGATTCACCCAGAGAATCTCCTACGAAGGCCTGTGGGCGCGCGGAGATTAGGCCCGTTTCCGGAGAGAGTCAACGGCCGCTGCAGAAGGGCGCTGAACTTCGCCCGGCGCGGGAGCCTGGATGCGGGAACACAAACCAACGCCGCCGGTCGAATTCATTGATCTCCTTATGAAACGACCGCAACTCATCGAACCGGCCCCGGGCGACGCGCTGATCGTGGTCGACGTGCAGAACGACTTCCTGCCGGGCGGCGCGCTCGCGGTGCCCGAGGGCGACGAGGTGATCCCGGTGCTGAACCGCTGGATCGCGGCGTTTCGAGAGCAGGACCTGCCGATTTACGCGACCCGCGACTGGCACCCGCGCGACCACTGCTCGTTCGAGGCGCAGGGCGGAATCTGGCCGCCGCACTGCGTCGCCGACACCGACGGCGCTCGATTCGCGCCGGGCCTCGACCTGCCCCCGGAGGCGGTGGTCATCGCCAAGGCCACGACCACGGAAAAGGACGCCTACTCCGGCTTCGAGGGCACCGATCTGGCGCAACGGCTGCGCGATCGAGGCTCGACCCGGCTGTTCATCGGCGGCCTGGCGACCGATTACTGCGTGCTCAACACCGTGCGCGACGGGCTGGCCGAGCACTTCGCGGTGATGTTGTTGTCCGACGCGATCCGCGCGGTCAACGTCGAGCCGGACGACGGCGCCAGGGCCGAGGCCGAGATGCGCCGCCTGGGCGCCCGGCCGCTGACCGTCGCCGAGGCGCGGGTGTGAAAGCCGGGAGCCGCGGTGACGACCCCACCGGCGCGCTGCTCACCGACCTCTACCAGCTCACGATGCTCGAGGGGTACTTCGCCCACGGGATGCGCGAAACCGCGGCGTTCGAGTTCTTCGTGCGCCGTCTACCCCAAAAGCGCGGTTTCCTGGTCGCAGCGGGACTGGAGCAGGCGCTCGATTACCTGACCGGGGTCCGGTTCACCGCCGACGAGATCGAATGGCTGGCCTCGACCGGTCGTTTCGGCGCCGGGTTTCTCGACTACCTGGCAGAGCTACGCTTTACCGGCGACGTCGATGCAATGCCGGAGGGCACGGTGTTCTTCGCCGACGAGCCGATGCTTCGGGTTACCGCGCCGATCGACCAGGCCCAGCTCGTCGAAACCCGGCTGATCAACCTGCTGCAGTTCCAGACCCTGATCGCGTCCAAGGCCGCGCGCTGCGCACTGGCCGCGCCCGGCAAGCTGCTGGTCGATTTCGGCCTGCGCCGCGCCCACGGCGCCGAGGCCGGGCTGCTGGCCGCCCGGGCCGCCTATCTGGCCGGTTTTGGGGGCACCGCCACGGTGGCCGCCGGGCGGCGCTTCGGGATCCCGCTCTTCGGCACGATGGCGCACTCGTTCGTGCAGGCCCACGACGAGGAGACCGAAGCGTTCAGGCGCTTCGCGACCGCCCAGCCGGAAAACGTCGTGCTGTTGATCGACACCTACGACACCGAGGCCGCGGCGCACAAGGTCGCCGCGCTCGCCCCGGAACTGAAAGCCCTGGGGATCGCGATCAAGGGCGTGCGCCTGGACAGCGGCGATCTGGCCGCCCACGCGCGCCGCGTCCGGCGGATCCTGGACGGCAGCGGCCTGACCGATACCACGATCTTCTCCAGCGGCGGGCTCGACGAGGAGCGACTCAAGGCACTGATCGCGCAGGGCGCGCCGATCGACGGGTTCGGGATCGGCACCCGGCTCTACACCTCGGCCG
>JBFJNB010000426.1:0-3042 GCA_041633655.1 Lysobacterales bacterium
CGGTCCGACCGAGGCCGAGGTCGGCGATCCGGATTCGTTCGGGCGGAACAAGACCTATCTCGGGGTCAAGCAGCTCCCGTTTCTCTCGCTGCTGCCCGACTGCAGCGTGTTGCCGCCGGATGCCGACTGTATCACCCTGAACCCGGAGCCGGCGTTGACCTTCGTCGACGAATCCGATCTGGACGTGTTCGAACTGCCGAAGAAGGCCACCAACTCAATCCTGTGCTTCACGTTCACCCAGTTTGCGACCTGGAACTTCACCAATTCCACCGGTGCGACCCAGACCGCGCGGATGCAGTTGCGGCCACGCGTGCGGATCGAGAGCGAGGTGCTCGACGACCCGACGATCATCAACCCGAATACCGGGCTGCCGTTCGGCGGCGTGCTGGACGATATCCCGATCACGGTCGAGCGCGAGACCAAGTCGATCGAGCCGGGCCAGTTCGAGACCCGCTCGATCTCGATTACCCGCAGTTGCACCGGAGGGCTGGTGAATAAGCGGTCGCTCGCGCTGAACTATGGGCTTTCGGACGCCGTGATCAAGGAATTCTTCAAGAAGCCGATCACGCTCAGCCTCGGGGTAATCGGCCACGTCGCGATGGTGGACTTCGTCAGCTTCTCGGTCGGCGCGCGCCTGTACGGCGACTGAACTACCCGGCGAGCGGGCTTTTTTCGACCCACCGGCCCGGCCTCATGCCGGGCCGTTTGTCTGCCCGGAACGACGGCTGCCGCGGCGGTCGCCAATTGCTATGATGATCGGCCAGGGGCGCTGCTGGCCGACCTGTCATCCTGGCGCCGCGCGGGCATCACTCGGGGTCGTTCGAGGTGACGCAAAACGAAACACGACCGTCGGTTTTGGCGGAACTCAAGCGGCGCAATGTATTCCGCGTCGGCGCGGCCTACCTGGTGATGGCCTGGCTGCTGGCGCAGGTCGCCGACGTCGCGCTCGGCGCGTTCGCCGCCCCCGAGTGGGTGATGCGCTCGATCCTGGTGCTGCTGTTGATCGGGCTGCCGCTGGCGTTGTTCTTCGCCTGGGCGTACGAGTTGACCCCGGAGGGCATCAAGAAGGAGCGGGATGTCGACCGCGCCCGATCGATCACCGCCCAGACCGGGCGCAAACTGGACTATTTGATCCTCGCCGGAATCGGTTTGCTCGCGCTGGTCGTCGTCGGCGACCGGCTGGTCTGGCAGCGGGAGACCCCGACCGCGTCCGACCGTACTCCCACGCCTTCGGCCATCGGACTGCCGGCCGATGAGGCACCGCTGCCCCGCACCAGGGCGGACGGCAGCGCCGCGCATAGCGACAACATCGTGGCGGTGCTGCCTTTCGCCAATCGCAGCAGCCGTGAGGACGACGCGTTCTTCGCCGCCGGTGTGCACGACGACCTGCTGACCCGGCTGTCGAAGATCTCGGCGTTGGGGGTGATCTCGCGAACGTCGGTCAGCCGCTACGCCGATACCAAGAAGCCGATCCCGGAGATCGCCGCTGAACTCGGCGCGGCGGTGGTCATGGAGGGCGCGGTGCAGCGCGCCGGCGAACGGGTCCGGATCAACGTTCAGCTCATCGACGGGTTCAGCGACACCCACTTGTGGGCGGAAAATTACGACCGTGAGCTGACCGCCGACAACCTGTTCGATATTCAGGCCGAAATCGCTCACGGGATCGCCAGCGCGATGGAAGCGGTGCTGACCGGCGCCGACGAGGACACCCTGGCCGCCATTCCGACCAACAATCTGGCCGCCTACGATGCTTATATCCGGGGCAATCTGCTGGCGCTTTTCGAGAACGCGAACGAGGATCGCTACCGAGCCGCGATCGCCGCCTACGACGAGGCGCTCAGACTCGATCCGGGCTTTGCCGCCGCGTTCACCGGCAAAGCCATGGTCCAGCTTTCGCTGTATTGGTACCAGGCCCAGGGCGTGGCCTACCGAACAGCGGCCTGGGAGTCCCTGGAGCAGGCGTTGCGGCTCGCCCCGGAGGCGGTGGAAACCCTAACCGCGCTGGGCTATTACCACTATTGGGGCTTTCTGGACTACGCGAGGGCCGAGGATTTTCTGAATCAGGCTGTCGCCAAGGCGCCGAACCATGTCGATGCGTGGCTGGCCAAAGCGTTCGTGGCGCGCCGGGACGGCCGCTACGCTGATGCGATCGTCGCTCTGGAGCGTGCGCTTGCGCTCGACCCGCTCAATGCAGAGACGCTGATCGAACTGACCGACACGTATTCCAATCTCGGGGAGTTCGCCCGTGCCGGCGCTATCATCCGCCGCGCCGAGGCGATCAGTCCTGACTCCAGCCGGCTGAGCCAGTTCTATTGGAGGTATTGGTGGCGGCAAGGGGAGATCGAGCGCGCCTGGGAGGCGATGCGCGATCCGGTCTCGGGGGCCGACGTTTACGTCTACATGGAGCGCTTCAGTGTGGCATTGCTGACCCGCCGGCCGGAGAACATCGAGCGCGCACTGGCGCAATGGCCGGATGAGAAGCGACGGCCGAAAAATTACCTGGAACTGTATGAAATCAGCCGTGCTCAGGCCCTGCTCGCGGCCGGTCGCCACGACGAGGCCCGGGCCTTGCTGCGGGACGTCAAGGCCCGGCTTGACGCGATGGCTGACCCCTACCCGGCAGGCTGGGCGGCCAACGTCTATTACTACCCGGTGGACCTGCCCGGCCTGATGGGCGACGGCAAGGGCGTCCGCGCCGCGGCGCAAGACTACGAACAGCACGCGCCGCGCGACGCCTGGGCTCAGCTCGACATCTACCCGAGGATCGCGGCAGCGTATGCGCGAGTCGGCGAACCCGAGTCCGCGCTGGCGTACCTCGAACGGCTCGCCGACAAGCCCTGGCTTTATCTGTCCCACTCCATCGAGCCGGCTTTCGACCCGCTGCGCGATCATCCCCGCTATCGAGCAATGAAGGCGGCGTACGAGGCGTGGGCGGCCGCCCGGGAGCGGCCCCGATGAGTCGGTTCGCCGATCCCCAACGGCGCTTCGACCTCGAAGCAACGCTCAACTTCACGGCCAAGCTCACCGATGCCGGCACCAACG
>JBFJNB010000427.1:0-3028 GCA_041633655.1 Lysobacterales bacterium
CGCCTATGTGATAGCGCTCCGGGCGGTGGAGACGATCGACTTCATGACCGCCCGGTGGGCGCGGCTGCCGGGCGATTTCCTCGATCACGTCTCGCGCCGGATCATCAACGAAATCCCCGGCATCTCACGGGTGGTCTACGATATCTCGGGCAAGCCGCCGGCCACGATCGAGTGGGAATAGGCGGTCGCAATGACCCGGGAAATCCTGTGGTTTTGCGTCGCCGGAGTAATCGGTTTTGCGGTCGATGTGGTCGTGCTGCTGGCGCTGGTCGGCTGGATCGGGTGGGATGTTTACCTGGCCCGGGTATTCAGTTTCGTGGCCGCGGCCACCGCGACCTGGCTGGTCAATCGCGGGATCACGTTCGCCCCGCGCCGGGCGGGCGCTCCGAGACGCTCGATCGTCGGCGAGTGGAGCCGCTACCTCGCGGCGATGACGATCGGCGGGGCGCTGAACTTTGCCGTCTACGCCGCGATCGTGGCCGGCCTCGGGACCGAGCGCCTGGTGCTGGTGGCGGGAGTCGTGGCCGGCACCGCGGTCGGCATGACCTTCAATTTCCTGTCCTCCCGTCATTGGGTATTCGCCCGGCGTTCGAATGAAAACTGACGAGGAGTTCATGCGCGCCGCGCTGGCCCAGGCCGCCGCGGCGGCCGCCATCGGCGAGGTTCCGGTCGGTGCCGTCGTGGTCAAGCATGGCGTCGTCGTCGGCGTTGGCCACAACGCTCCGATCTCCGGCAACGACCCGACCGCGCACGCCGAAGTCACCGCGCTGCGCGCCGCGGGAGGTGCGCTCGGCAACTACCGCCTGGTCGACTGCGATCTGTATGTCACCCTGGAGCCGTGTCCGATGTGCGCTGGCGCGATGGTCCACGCGCGCCTGAGACGGGTGATCTACGGCGCCAAGGACCCCAAGACCGGTGCCGCGGGCAGCGTGTTCGACCTGCTCCAGGCGCCCGCGCACAACCACCGGATCCAGGTCGTCCCCGGGGTACTCGACGACGAGTGCGCCGCGATCCTGTCGCGGTTCTTCAAGGAACGGCGCGGCCAGTAGGTAGCCTGGGGCTGCGGGGCTGCGTGCGTATTCGGATTGACAACCGCCGCGGCGCTTGGCACATTGCCCGGTTGCCGTAACCTGCTTGTAACCTGGCTGTAACATGAAACCTGTTCTGCTTGTTTGCCTTGTGGCGCTGGCGTCGCTGCTCAATCCCGGCGCTGTCCACGCCTACCTGGATCCGGGCTCCGGCAGCATTCTGCTGCAGGTGATCCTCGGCGGGATCGCCGGCCTGGTGGTCGCGGGCAAGCTGTTCTGGGCGCGGATCCTCGATTTCCTCGGGATTCGCAAGATCCAGCCGAACGCGCACGACTCCGACCCGGCCGAATGAGTCCTGAAGATGGTCTCGAGGCGGGCTCGTTCCGGGACCGCCACGGGCGCATCGTCTACGCCGGGGGTCGGGTGCTGCGATTCCTGAGCGAATCCGCGCTGGCCAACTGGCGCAAGCTTTACCAAAAACCCTTCATCAAAGCGGCGATGGCCGACGGCCGGCTCGTCGCGACCGAGGAGGTCGAGCCGCCACCGGAAGCAATCCCGGGCGGCGGGTCGTGGGCCGGGGCGGTCGAGCACCGGCGCATCCCGGTGGTCTCGTATCCGTACGAGTGGTCGTTCCACATGCTGCGCGACGCCGCGGCGCTGACCCTGGACCTGCTTGCCGAGGCGCTCGATGCCGACTTCATCCTGAAGGACGGGACCTCGTACAACGTCCAGTTCGAGGGTTCGAAACCGGTGTTCATCGACACCGGCTCGTTCGAGCCGCTGGAACCGGGCGGCGCGTGGACCGGCTACCGCCAGTTCTGCCAGTTGTTCCTGTTTCCGCTGTTATTGCAGTCGCACAAGGGGATCGAGTTCCAGCCCATCCTGCGCGGTGCTCTGGACGGACCCCCACCGGAGGCGGTGAATAAGCTCTTCGGCTTGCGCGACCGGTTCCGCGCCGGGGTCATGACCCACGTGTACCTCCAGGCCAAGCTGTCGGCGCGCTACGGCGCGACCCGCCGGGACCTGAGGGCCGACCTGAAGTCGGCCGGGTTCAACAAGGAGCTGGTCAAGGCCAACACCCGGCGCCTGCGCGCGCTCATCGGGAAGCTCGAGTGGGACGCGAAGACTTCGGAGTGGGGCGACTATACCCGCGAGCACAACTACTCCGAGGCCGACCATGCGACCAAGGCGGGCTTCGTCAAAGCGGCGGTCAAGGCATCCAAGCCCGCGGTCGTCTGGGACATGGGCGCCAACACCGGCCAGTTCTCGCGCATCGCCGCGCGCCACTGCGACTACCTGGTCGCGGCCGACATCGACCAGCTCGCGGTCGATCGCCACTACCGGCGGCTTCGAGCCGAGGGCATCGACAACGTGCTGCCGCTGGTGATGAACCTGGCCGATCCGTCACCGAATCTCGGCTGGCGGCTGAAAGAACGCCGGGACCTGCCGCACCGCTGCCGTCCGGACCTGACGCTGGCCCTGGCGCTGATCCACCACATCGTGATCAGCGCGAATATTCCGATGGCGGAGTTCATCTCGTGGTTGGCCGAGGTCGGCGGCGATCTGGTGATCGAGTTTGTGACCCGCGACGACGAGCAGGTCAAGAAACTCCTGCTGAACAAGGAAGACCAGTACCACGACTATCATCTGAAGCCGTTCGAGGAAGCGCTCGAGCGCCACTTCGAGATCGTCGACCGCCAGGTGCTAGGCTCCGGCAACCGGTACCTGTATTACTGTACCCACTGAGTCGGGCGAGCACCTCAACGCGCCGACAGGCGCGCCCACTCCCACGCGACCGACAGTCTCCGCAGGTCTTCGCTGATCCCGAGTTGCTTCGGAATCGCCGCATCGGGGGCCTCGATTTCGATCACCAGCAGGCCCTCGGCGTCCACCGCCGCGGCCGGAATCGGAATCGACAGTTGATGGGCGTCGTTGCGATTGATCACGGTTTCGTGGATCGTGGCGCCGTCGGCCGAGAACCGCAGCCGTTGCGCGGGCAC
>JBFJNB010000428.1:0-3019 GCA_041633655.1 Lysobacterales bacterium
CAGGCGCACGAAACGCAGCACCGGCGGTGTTTCCCGGCAGCCCTCGATGCGTGCCCGATGGCGGGCGTACTCGGCTGGCGGCAGGGCCAACTCGGCGAGCCAATCGGCCGCGCTCGCCACCGCCTCCTCCCCGTAGGTGATCGCCTTTGCCGCCAGCTTGAAATCCGCCGAGCCGATTTCGCTGGCCAGCCCGGGCATCAGCAGGATGTCGCGCGGCTCGAGTTTGTCCACCTGGGCGCGAGTCGAGTTGTACACCAGCAGGTTGGTGAGCTGGGCCACGACGGCAAACGCGTTGGCGAGCTTTTCGCGCGGCAAGAGCGGGCTGGAGACATCGACCGCGATCACGACGTCGGCGCCCATTCGCCGCACCGCCTCGACCGGCAGGTTGTTGACGATCCCGCCGTCGACCAGCAACCGTTCGTCGGCATCGACCGGGGCGAATACGCCCGGCACCGACAGGCTCGCGCGCATCGCCCGGGCCAGCGAGCCCGAGTCGATCTCGACCTCCTGGCCGGTCACGACATCGGCCGCGATCGCTCGAAACGGGATCGGCAGGTCGTCGAAGTGCGCCGCGTGCGTGTTGGCCAGGGTCAGGCGCGCGAGCAGCAGCGTGATCCGCTGCCCGGCGAGCACGCCCTCCGGCAGGATGAAATCGCCGTCGCGATAGCCGATCTTCGGGCCGATGAAGTCCAGATCGTCGTCGCGCTTGCGCCGAAACGTGCGCGCCGAACGGCTGCCGGCGTCGCGAAACACCGCGTCCCAGTCCACCCCGGTGTAAATGGTCTCGATCTCGGCCGCGCTCAAACCGGTGGCGTACAGACCGCCGATGATCGACCCGACCGAGGTGCCCGCTACGTAGTCCACCGGCACCCCGAGCGCCTCCAACTCCTTCAGCACGCCGATGTGGGCAGCGCCCCGGGCGGCCCCGCCGCCGAGCGCCAGCCCGATCTTCGGGCGATCGTGCGGCTCGGCCACGCAGGCAGCCGCGCTTGCCGGCGAGCCGTGCGCCAGCGCCCGGGCGCCGGCGATCAAAGTCGAACCAATCCAATGACGCATCGCGTTTGCCTCGTCTCAAGATGTGGGCCCGAAGAGTGTAACAACGCCGCCTCTGGCGCGTATTATCGGTCGAGATGAGCCTGAAATTCCGTCGCCTCGTCCGCGCGCACCAGGACCGGTTGTTCTCGCTGGCGGCGCACCTGCTCGGCAATACCGCCGAGGCCGAGGACGTGGTCCAGGACGTGCTGGTGAAGCTGTGGCAGCACTCGTCCGCGCTCGACCCGGAGCGGGTGCGGCCGTGGTGTCTGCGGGTGACCCGCAACGCGTGCCTGGACCTCCTCAGGCGGCGCCGCTACCAGGCGGCCTACCTGAGCGAGGCGGTCAACGGCGGCGGGTTCAAGGTCGAGGCGACGCCGCTGGACCATCTGGCCGCGGAGAGTCTGGGCCAGCGGCTGGGTGAGGCGATCGGCGCGCTCGACGAGCCGTTTCGCTCGTTGATCGTGCTGCGGGAACTGGAACAATGTTCGTATCAGGAACTGGGCGAAATACTCGAACTGAGCGATCAGCAGGTTCGGGTCTATCTGCACCGGGCGCGGCGCAAGTTGCGCCACAGCCTGGGGAGTGAATTGGATGACTGACAAACCCGACAAATGGTTCGACGAGCGGATCGAACCCTATCTCGACGGCGTGCTGCCGGAGGCCGAGCGGCGGCTGTTCGAAGCGCGCCTCGAACTCGATGGCGTGCTCGCCGGCGAAGTGTCCCGGGCGCGCCGGATCAGCGGCACGCTGGCGGCGATGCCGCGGCTGAAATGCCCCAGCGACGTCCGCCGGCGGGTGTTCGAGATCACCGCGACCCGACCGATCGTGCCGGGCCGCTGGGTCTGGGCCGGGGCCACCGCGGCGCTGGCGGCCGTCGTGCTGGCGGTAGCGCTAAGGACGCCGCCGGAGCGCGGTCCCACCGCGGCCGAGCTGGCCCAGGCGCGGGCCGAGGTCGCGGTCGCGCTGGCGTATCTGGACCGGGCCGGGCGGCTGGCCGGGCGCGAAGTCGGTGATCAATGGGTCAGCGGCGGCATCGTCAGGCCGGTCAGCGCCGGGCTGAATCTGCCGGCGGTCAAGGCGGAGGCAAGCGGATGATCAGGCGATTGATACTGTTGGGGTTGCTGTTCGGCGCGGGCGGCGCGTTCGCCGACGAGGCGCTCAAAGGCCAGCCCGGGTACGTGGACTTCGGCGACCTGAGCGCGCTCGACGGCGGCGAGCCCACGGTCGAGATCTCGCTCGGCAGCGCGCTGCTTGGATTCCTCGCCGCGGCCACCCGCGAGGAGGATCAAGAGCTGGCCGACACGCTCGGCAAGCTGCGCTCGATCCGGGTCAACGTGTTCGAGGTGGCCCCCGAAAACGTCGACCAGGCGCGCGCCCGCGCCGACGCGGTCAGCCGCGAGCTGGAGGCGAGGGACTGGGAGCCCGCGGTGGTGGTCAAGGCCAAGGACAAGGCGATTCGGATGTACCTGAAGATGATCGGGGATCGGGTCGCCGGGATGGCGATCATGATCATCGAGCCGGACTCGGAGGCGGTGTTCATGAATATCGTCGGCGAGATCGACCCGGCGCAACTGGGTCGGGTCGCGAGCAAGTTCGGGGTCTCGATCGAGGACCTGGCCGACTGAACCCAATCGCGGCCTGTGACGCCCGGCCGCGCGGGGGCTGGTATGATCCGCGATCGGAATCCGCGCCGGGCGTCGTCAATGCGCAAATGCTGGTTGTTGGTCATCTTCCTGCTGCTGGCCGGGTGCGCCCGGTCCGGTCCGAGCGTCGTGCTCAAGGGACAGCGCTTCTTCGTCGAGGTCGCCGACGCGCCGGGTGAACGCAATCTGGGGCTGATGTTCCGGGAACACCTGGAACCTGACGCGGGGATGCTGTTCGTGTTCGAAGCCGAGGCGCCGCGCGCGTTCTGGATGAAGAACACCCGGATTCCGCTCGACATCCTGTACTTCAACGCCCGCCTGGTGCTGGTCAGCCTGCAACG
>JBFJNB010000429.1:0-3018 GCA_041633655.1 Lysobacterales bacterium
ACGCGTCGCGGTTCGCGTTTCTGCTGGCGATTCCGGCGCTCGGCGCCGCCGGCGCCTACGCAATTGCGCAGATGCTTGAATCCGGCGGCGGGATCGAATGGGGGGTATTCACGACCGCGATCGGGGCTTCCGCGCTCGGCGCCTGGCTCTGCATCGGCACGTTCCTGCGCCTGGTCGAGCGCATCGGCATGCTGCCGTTCGTGGTCTACCGGATCGCGCTCGGCGCGCTGCTGCTCGCGCTCGGGTGATCGCGTGAGGTGGTTGCGTCTCGGCCTGGTGGCGCTGGCGTGTCTGAGCGCGGGCGCGGCGGGCGGCAGCGAGCCCCGGCCCGGGCGGTTCACCAATCCGGTCATCCGCGGATTCGCGCCGGATCCGTCGATCGCTCGGGTCGGCGCCGATTTCTATCTGGTCACTTCGACCTTCGAGTACTTCCCCGGCGTCCCGGTTTATCACAGCCGCGATCTGGTCAACTGGGAGCTGATCGGGCACGCGCTTGAAGACCGCGCGCAGGTGGACCTCGATCGGGTCGGCTCCGGCAGCGGCGTCCACGCGCCCACGATCCGCCACCACGACGGCACCTTCTATCTGATCACGACCAACAATCTCGACGGGAAACTGGTCAATTTCATCGTCACCGCGAGCGACCCGCGCGGTCCGTGGTCGGCGCCGCACGTGCTGGAGGACGCGCCCGGCATCGATCCTTCGCTTTTCTTCGACGACGACGGGTCGGTCTGGTACACCGGCAACCGGGCTCCGCCGGATCCGGCGTTCGACGGCGAGATGGAGATCTGGCTGCAACGGCTCGACCTCGAACGGATGGCGCTGACCGGGACGCGCCATTACCTGTGGCGCGGCTGCTGCGGAGGAGCATGGGCCGAGGGCCCGCATCTGTACAAACGCAACGGCTTCTACTACCTGCTGATCTCGGAAGGCGGGACCGCGTTCGAGCACGCGCTGTCGGTCGCGATCGCCAACGAGGTTACCGGCCCGTACCGGAACAACCCGCGCAACCCGGTCTTGAGCCACCGCCAGTTGAGCTACGATCACCCGATCACAGGGGTGGGGCACGCCGACCTGGTGGAGCTGGCCGACGGACGCTGGTACGCGGTTGCGCTCGGCTGGCGGCTGATCGACGGCCGCCACGGGCTGCTGGGGCGCGAGACTTTTCTGCTGCCGGTGAGCTGGGAGACCGAGCCCTACTGGTGGAAGCCGGAGAGGCTCTCGTTCCCGGTGTTCAGTCCGCTGACCGGCAAGGTCGAACTGCAATATCCGACCCCGTTTTCGGGCACCGTCCAGCGGCCGCCACGCCCGCTCGTGGTGACCTTCGACAACCCGCGCCTGGGGCTCGAGTGGAACGCCCGTCGCACCCACGCGCGGCCGTTCTACGACCTCACCAGCCGGCCCGGTGCGCTGCGGTTGCGCCTGCAGCCCGGGCGTATCGCCGAGCACGCACGGTACAGTTTCGTCGGCGTCCGCCAGCGCGCGTTTCAGTTCGAGGCGGAAACGGAGATGGAATTCGCGCCCGCCGCTGCGGGTGAGGAAGCCGGCATGATCGTGATCCAGAACGATCGCTCGGCCTACCTGATGACGCTCGCCGGCGGCGCGGGCGGCAATCGGATCCGGCTGTACCAGACCCTGCACGGCGAAATCACGCCGCTGGCCGAGCACCCGTTCAGCGGCCGCTCGATCCGGCTCAAGGTCAGCGGCGATTACCTCGACTACGGGTTCCACTATGCCGCCGACGGCGGGGACTGGACGGTTCTCGGGGATCGGGTCGACGGGGTCGCACTCTCGCCGGCGGTGATCCGCGGGTACAACTACACCGGCGTCTACATCGGCCTGTACGCCTCGTCCAACGGTGCGCCGACCACCGGCCACGCCGACTTCGAGCGGTTCGAGTACCGGCCGACCGTGCGCGCCAGCGACGACTGGTACCGGCGTCAGCGCCAGCGCCAGACCCGAGAGCGCACCAAACCGGTGCCATGAGTGTAAATCGCACCAAAATGGTGCATACTATCGCCTGAATTGCACCAAAGTGGTTCGTTCGGCGCACTGTTCGGCCTTTCGGGGAATCGGTAACCCGTTGATCCAGCAGTTGTTTCCGGGTTGATGGCACGGGTCTTGCCTAGGTTAAACGATTCAATATCCACCCATTCCATTCAAAGGGGTACCAAGATGGCTGCCGATGACGTTCTGAATTTGATCAAGACCGACGAGGTCGAGTTTGTCGATTTGCGCTTTTGCGACACGCTGGGCAAAGAACAGCACGTGACCGTCCCGGCCTCGGTGGTCGACGAGGGCTTCCTCGAGGAGGGCAAGATGTTCGACGGCTCCTCGATCGCCGGCTGGAAGGGGATCAACGAATCCGACATGGTGCTGATGCCCGATCCCGACACCGCGGTGATCGACCCGTTCGCCGACGAGGTCACGCTGAACCTTCGCTGCGATGTGCTCGAGCCGAGCACGATGCAGGGCTACAACCGCTGTCCACGCTCGCTGGCCAAGCGCGCCGAGGAGTACCTGAAGTCCACCGGCGTGGCCGACGCTGCCTTTTTCGGCCCGGAGCCCGAGTTCTTCGTGTTCGACGATGTGCGCTGGAGCAACACGATGAACGGCTGCTTCTACGAGATCGATTCCGACGAGGGCGACTGGAACTCCGCGCGCAAGCACCCGGACGGCAACCTCGGCCACCGGCCGGGCATCAAGGGGGGATACTTCCCGGTCCCGCCGGTCGATTCCTTGAGCGACATCCGCGGCGCGATGTGCCTGACGATGGCCGCGATGGGAGTTCCCGTGGAGGTCCACCACCACGAGGTCGCGACCGCGGGCCAGTGCGAGATCGGCACCAAGTTCAACTCGCTGGTGAAGAAGGCCGACGAGCTGCAGATGCTCAAGTACATCGTCAAGAACGTCGCGCACCGCAACGGCAAGACCGCCACCTTCATGCCCAAGCCGCTGGTGGGCGACAACGGCAGCGGCATGCACGTGCACCAGTCGCTGGCCAAGGGCGGCGTGAAC
>JBFJNB010000430.1:0-3004 GCA_041633655.1 Lysobacterales bacterium
CGCCGGCGCGTTGCCCATCGCGACCCCGACCCCGGCATAAGCGAGCATCGGCTGATCGGCGGTGGAGTCGCCGACCGCCATCACCAGGTTCCGGTCAAGCCCGAGCAGATGCTCGGCCACGTAGCGTACCGCGCGCGCCTTGTCCGCGCGCGGGTTCGCGGCCTCCAGGCAGTGCGCCGCCGGACGGCTGAAGCCGACTTCGGCGGATCCGAACCGGGCGCGCAGGTCGGTTTCGAGCTCATCGATCCGGGCCGGGTACTCGCCGATGACCGCGATCTTGGTGGGGGCCAGGTGCGCGACCCGGCGGAGGCTTCCGACCGGCGTGGCGGCGATCCGCGAGCCGGCCAGCCAGCCGCGGGTCGGCGCGTCGATGCCTCTGACGTACAGGCGGTCCTGGCAATGCAGGTGCACGCTCAAATCCCGCCAGCGCCGCAGGCGCAGTCGGTCGAGCAGGCCCGCCGCGAACGGTTGGGGCAACGCCCAGTGGCGATGCACCCGGCGGGTGGCCGGGTCCTTGACCAGCGCACCCTGGCAGCAGATCAGCGGTGCCCGGGCGCCGATGGCGCGGTGGTACGGCAGCGCCGAGCGATACAGGCGCGCGGTCGCCAGCCCGACGACCACGCCGCGCTGCCCGGCCGCGGTCAGCGCCTCGCGTACCGCCACCCGGATCGGCCGATCGCGGTCGCTCAGGGTGCCGTCGACGTCCAGCACCAGCAGCCGGACCGCCGATCGCCGTTGTGGTGACTTAGCCGAAATATCGGGGAGCCCTACTGTGGTTCGAGTAGCTCTATTCTAGGGCCCGTAGCCGGATGGAGGAACTCCAGGGAACGAGCCGCCGGATTTGGAATACCGGCCAAACCCGCGGGAGCGTGTGACCGGGTGCTGACGAGCGAGCGGGAATTGTTGCGGTATTGCTCTTTGCCCGAGGGGTCGGACCCCGCAGACGCTCGGCACCCTGAAGTCTCGCGGATTCGCACTCGGCCTCCCGAAATCCGGCGGCCCACATCTGATCGTCAGCGTCGAGGGCCATAGCCGAGCGCGAGGTAGACACTCTGGCGGCTCACGCAGCGGCAGTTCCGGCGCGTCTTGATGTGAGTCCCGGTCGCCGCCTGCAGGTGGCAGTACTTGACGGCGGCGCTCGGGCAGTGGAGCGGCCGGTCGGCGAAGCGGTTCGGCTGGGTGGCGCAGGACGCAACGCAGACCGCGATCATGGCCATCGGTATGCGTAAGTTTTTCATCGTGGTTCCCGTCGTGTGGCTCGGATCGAATGGGTTTGTTCTCGCGGCCAATGACATCTAGATCGGCCGGCTGGGCGCGATCCTTGAGTGGGAACCGAATCGTGGTGATGCGCGATCGTGGGCCAACGCGCCCCGGTGTGCGTCGCCGGCGGGTGGGAAATACGAGGCTCAGCGCGTCATTGCGCCGGTAACCGACGGTGCCTTCGTCAGCAGATTCGTGGAAATTGCTCGCCGACCAGCATATCGACGATGCGCCGGCCACCGAGCACCGTGTGCATCACGACTCTTCCGGGGCGCTGGTCGACGTGTTCGAAGTCGGCGCCTACGCGCGGATGTACCTCACCGCGCTGGGCCGCCGGCTGCCGCGCTCGGAGACGATCGAGTCCACCGGCCAAGGTCTCAGGCTCGAGCTGGCCGCCGGCGAGCTCCCGGCGTTCAGCGCCGAATGGCGGGTGCCGGAGGTGTGGAACGCGTTCGAGCGCAATCGAGCGCGGGCGTACGCGGTCGCGCTCACTCTGGCGGTGACGATGGAAAACTGCGCCCGCGCCCGGGCGCTGCTGCAACGCGGCGAGGAAGCGGTCCGGTCCCCGCTGGTGATTCCGACCGGGCGCCGCATCGGCGCCGGCTTCTGGGGCGCCGGGCGCGGGCTCCTGGGGCACTGGGCGGTGATCGACGATGGACTTCTCAGCAACTACCAGGTTGCGAACCCGTCGCGGGTCAACGCCGCACCGCGGACCCCGTGGGGTGCTCCAGGCCCGTGCGAGCAGGCGCTGCTGAACACCCCGATCATCGAGAGCAATTTCCGCGGGGAGAGCGAATTCTCCGGAATCGATCTGCTGCGCGTGATCCAAAGCTTCGATCCGTGCGTGCCGTGCAGCGCCCACCTGCTGATCGAACGCACGGGCGCGATGCTCGATCGGGACGTCACTACCTGCGTGGCTATCTAGGCACTGACACGACCTGGTCCGATACCCCAAAGAGCGTCCGTGGGAGGATGGCGGCGCTTGACGTAAGATGACGCAACCGCGATGGCCGCGCGGCCCGCAGCCCACTGGTTTACCGATTTATCTCGAAAATGGATTCAGAATCTGATGTAATAGATTGAAAATGAATAATAAACTTTTGAAGTTTGGTCAAACTAGCGGGATCCCCGGACCTGGTGAGCGGCATGCATGAGATACCACTGGCGCTGATTCTGGCCGCTTTGTTCGGTCTGGGAGCGGTGTGTCAATGGCTGGCCTGGCGGCTGCGGCTGCCGGCGATCCTGTTCCTGCTGCTGTGCGGGCTGGCGCTGGGGCCGGGACTGGGCTGGCTGGATCCGGACGCGATGCTGGGGGAACTCCTGTTTCCGCTGGTGTCGCTGGGGGTCGCGGTGATCCTGTTCGAGGGCTCGCTGACGCTGCGCTGGCGCGAGGCGCGCGGGGCCGGGCGGATGATCCTGCACCTGTCATCGATCGGGGTGCTGGTGACCTGGGGCACGCTGGCCGCCGCGGCGCACTACATCGTCGGACTGAACTGGAGCGTGGCGTTGCTGTTCGGGGCGATCGGGTCGGTGACCGGGCCGACCGTGGTGATGCCGATGCTTCGCAGCATCCGCCCGAGCGCGCGGGTCGCCAACGTGCTGCGCTGGGAGGGCATCCTGGTGGATCCGATCGGCGCGCTGCTCGCGGTGCTGGTCTACGCGGTGATCGCCTCGGGCCAGCAGACCGACTCGTTGCGCGTGTTCGCGCTGGCCATCGGCGCCGGGGTCGTCTGTGGCGGCGCCG
>JBFJNB010000431.1:0-3001 GCA_041633655.1 Lysobacterales bacterium
CTGGGCGGTGCCACCGCGCACGTCGAGCACCACCTGTTTCCGTCGACATCGAAGTTTCACCTGCCGGCGATCAAGCGGATCACGCGGCGTCATATGGCCGCCCTGGGGATCGAGTACTGCGAACGCGGCGCCGGACAGATCTACGCGGACGTGTTCGGTTTTCTGCGCCGCCACCGTGCGGGCGCGCACGACCAGCACCAGGCGATCTCGTGAGCATCGTCACCCGGATTCACGGTGAACACTACGACCTGACCGGGTTCGCCCACCCGGGCGGAACGATTCCGCTCAAGCTGATCGACGGCCGGGACGGGACCGCGCTGTTCGAGCTGTATCACCCATTGGCCGACCGGACGCAGTTGCGCTCGCGGCTCGAGCGCTTTCGTATCGATCCGCCCGAGCGCGAGATCGAGGCGCAGGATTCGTACGATTTCTCGGACTTCGACCGCGATCCGTTCGTGATCGAGCTGCGCGCCCGGGTGCGGGCCTATTTCGAGGCTCTTGCCCGCCGCCGCGGCTGCGGCCTGATCGAGGCCACCAAGGCGCCTTGGGCCAAGCACGTAGAGAACGTCGTCGCCTTTTGCGCCTTCGCGGCGAGCTGCGTGTTCCTGGCCAGGGGGCACTGGCTGGCGACGCTGACCACGCCGCTGTGCTACTGGATCTACCTGGTCGGGATGTGGCACGACGGCGGGCACTTCGCGCTGTGCGCCAACAAGAAGGCCGAGTTCTTTCTGTACCGGCTGTTCGTCTCGCCGCTGATGTCCTCGGGCCGGTGGTACGCCACCCACTCGCACCGCCACCATGCCTACCCGAACCGGCCGCGCCTCGACGGCAGCACCGAGGCGTATTACCGGGACTGGTCGATCAAGACCCCGCTCAAGCGCCTGCTGCGATCGGCCTGGTCGGGCTTAGTTCGCCGGCCGCAGCGCGAGCGGCCGGCGCCAGGAGCCGATGGGCCGCCGCTCGGTTTGAGGTCGCTGCGAGAACACTGGCACGGCTTCCGCCTGACCCGGGCGCTGAACCTCGCCGCGGCGGTCATCTTCGTGAAGTTCGTGATTCTCGACAATCTGCTGCTGCGGCCGACCCCGGCGGGGTTGGCTTTTCTGCTGCTGCCGCTGACGATCCTGATCGCGCTGTATGCCTTCTTCACGATGGTCAACCACCTGCACCAGGCCAATTTCACGCGCCACCGCAACCTGTTCCGGCATCAGGTCATCACCTCCTACAATTTCTGTTGCGGGTCCTACTGGATGCGGCTCGTCTCGGGCGGATTGAACTGCCAGATCGAACACCACCTGTTCCCGTCGGTCAACTCCTGGCATCTGCCGGCCCTGGCGCCGATCGTCAAACGCGCCTGCCAAGCGCACGGCGTGCCGTACCGCGAGGCGGGAAGTTTCCGCGAGGCTGTGACCGACACCCTGCGGGCGCTGCGCGGCAGGCCCGGGAACCGCGACCCCGCGGGCGCCTGATCGGACCCGCCGGAGGAAGTTTCGCGACGCGGCTGCGCCGTCAGCCGCCGCCCGCACCGGCCAGGCGCGCGATCTGCGACTCGAGTTCGCTCGCCGCCGCGCGCGCGGCTTCGAGTCTGGCGCGTTCCCTGTCGACCACCGCGGGCGGCGCCTTGGCGGTGAAATTCTCGTTGGCGAGCTTGCGCTCGGCGCGCTCCAGATCCGCGTTCCGTTTGACCAGCTCTTTTTCCAGACGCGCGATTTCCTCGTCGGGGTCGATCAGTCCGGCCAGCGGGATGTGGATCTTCAGGCTCCCGGCCAGCGCGACGGCCGACTGCGGCGCTGTCTGCCCTTCGGCGATCCACTCCACCCGCTCCAGCCGGCCGAGCCCGATCACGAACCGCTCGAGCGCAGTCATCCGCTGGCGGTCATCGGCGCCGCCGCCTTCCAGCAGCACCCGGAGCGGCTTGCCCGGCGGGATGTCCATCTCGCCGCGGATTTGGCGCACCCCGAGCAGCAGCGCCTGGAGCCAGGCGACGTCGGCCTCGGCGGCCGCGTCGGCCCGGTCGCGCGGCTGCGGATACGGGCGCAGCATGATCGAGGGCTGCTCGATTCCGAGCGCCTCGGCGACGCGCTGCCAGATCTCCTCGGTCACGAACGGGATCAGCGGGTGCCACGCCCGCAGCAGGGCCTCCAGCACCGTCAGCAGCGTGTGCCGGGTCGCGCGCTGCGCCGGTCCGTCACCGTCGGCCAGCACCGGTTTGGTCAACTCCAGATACCAGTCGCAGTACTCGTGCCAGGTGAACTCGTACAGCGCCTGGGTGGCCAGATCCAGCCGGTAGGATTCGAGCTGGGTGCGCACGGTCGCGACGGTCGCATCCAGCCGCGACAGAATCCAGCGATCGAACACAGAGCGCGCTTCGGGCTGATCGGATCGGGCACCGTCGGCCGCGTTCATCAGCACGTAGCGCGCCGCGTTCCACAGCTTGTTGCAGAAGTTGCGGTAGCCCTCGACCCGGCCGGTATCAAGGCGGATGTCGCGGCCCTGCGTGGCCAGCGCGGCGAAGGTCAGGCGCAGTGCGTCGGCACCGTAGGCTTTGATCCCTTGCGGGAACTCGCGCCGGGTCGCCCGTTCGATCCCCGCGGCCATCTGCGGCTGCATCAGCCCGCTGACCCGCTTCGCCACCAGCGCCTCCAGGTCGATGCCGTCGATCAGGTCCAGCGGGTCGAGGATGTTGCCCTTGGACTTCGACATCTTCTGGCCTTCGTGGTCGCGGATCAGTCCGGTGATGTAGACCTCGCGAAACGGGACTTCGCCCATGAACTCGAGCCCCATCATGATCATCCGGGCGACCCAGAAGAAGATGATGTCGAAGCCGGTGACCAGCACGTCGGTCGGATAGAAGGTCTGCAGGCGCTCGGTCCGCTCGGGCCAGCCGAGGGTGGAGAACGGCCACAGCGCGGACGAGAACCAGGTATCGAGTACGTCGGGGTCCTGCCGCAGCGGGACTTCGTCGGCGAGCCCGTGGCGGCGGCGTGCGTCGGCCTCGTCAAAG
>JBFJNB010000432.1:0-2989 GCA_041633655.1 Lysobacterales bacterium
AGATAGTAAAACTGCCTCTTTCAAGCGTCACGGACGTTCTAATTTCTATGGCAACGCGAGCGTTAGTCGGACAAATAACGTCTGGTCCGGCTGGATGTTCGCGTTCCTGACGTCGGTATCGAAGAATCGGAACCGCTCGTTGCCCAGATTGGCCACTCCGATCGTGAACAACCCGCGGCGATTGGGTAAACGATAGCTGAGCCCCGCGTCGACGAGCCAGAAGGTGTCGCGACCTGTCTGCGGGACGCCTGAAATGAATCCGTCGAACCGGCCCTCCTGCCGGTAATGCGTCGCCGTCACGAAGGTGCTCAGCCCGGACGGATGGAAAAAATTGACCCCCAACGGAACGCGTTCGGTCTTGAGGTCGAAGAACCCGTCGGTGAAGCTCGCGTCGCGCTTGATCTTCTCGTACAAATACTCCGCCCGCAGCCCGACCCATTTGTGGGGCGTCCAGAAGAAGTAACCACGGGCGGACTGCTCGTTCCAGCTCGCCTCTCGTCCGGCCGGATTAAAAGGATCGGTAAGATCCAGGAACGGAACCTTGAGATCCCGCTTGGCGATTTCCGCTCCCACGTAAATGCCGCGTCCCAGTTTTTGGTCAATCGCAACCCCGTAGCGCCACGCTTCCGTCCCATCCGGGTCGTCGAAGAACTGATTGAAACCGGCGACTTGGGTAGGCTCCAACGTCTGATCCACGATCAAAGTTCTCTTCAGCGTCCTGAAACCGGCGGCGCGAAGGGTCGTGCTGGGAGTCGGAGTCCAGATGAGTCCAAGTTTCGGATTGAGCTTGCTCTTATCTCCGACCTCCGCGATCTGGGAGTTCACGAGGTCGCCACTCGCGCCAGCGATGACCGTCACGTTATTCGATAGGTGATTGTAAGAGTACGCATAGATGTTGGTGTGCTCCTGGTCCGTAGGCGTCGAGGACTGTATCGGTGGACCACCTATCAGCGGGTCAAATTCGAACGTCGCGTCAAAGTTGGAATTAATGCTGAAGTAACCGAATCCAGTCACGAGGTTTGTACGCTTCGAGCGGTACAGGTGCTGTACCTCCGCGCCCCCCGCCTTCGGCGCCTCCTCAAACGAAAGGGAACTGAACGGAAACGGCAGCTGATCCGTGACTTTGAACCGCGCAGTTTGATACCCCACGTTGGCAAGAATGATCGAATCCGGCGCCAAGTTGTGCCGCAAACCGAAACGGAAGTACTCGGTATCGTCCGCGTTTCTCTCTGCCGGAAAGAAGTCGCTTTCGAAGAATCTCAGCCGAACATCCCCGCGTTCGAAGTTCCGATACCGGTACTCGGCCTGAAGGCTCGTGTCGGGACTGACTTCCAGCTGGATGAATGCGTTGGCGATGTCGTCCTTCTGATCTGCGTTCGTTCGAAACCCGCTCGTCTCGGAACGTGAGCCGCCCACGCTGAACGAAACCTTCTGGTAAATGCCCGCGACGACTGCTTCGGCAGCCCGGGTGTTGTTTCCGCCAGAGTGGCCTGTTGCCTGAAACGTCAGCCCGTCGCGATTGAAGATCGGATTGAACTCGTTGAAGGACAGGGCCCCCGGGCCCCCGGCGCTGATGAGACCCTGGTTGCTCTCGGCGAGGCGCGGCTGAATCGGCGTCATGTTGAGGGGCTGAAGGAGCTGCGACTGGAGCAACTCGCTGACCCGGGCCACCTCGTGGCGCGGCAAGGCCGCGTAGGAATCGGCCAGAAAGCGATGAGCCGAGGAGTTGCTCGGGTCGGTGGTAACCGATTTCCAGCCCTCGACCAGAGCGCGCTGTTGGAACCCCAGGTCGCTGAAGATGCGCGCTTGGCTCGCGCTGCGCGCCGCCGAGTCCGAGTCGAGCAGCAGTTGCGAGCGGTACACCGCCCGGTTGTCGTTCAGCTCGATCGCCTTCTCGAGGTCCTGCAGCGCCTCGACCGGGCGGTTGCTGGTCTGCTTCTGGATCGCGTCGTAGAACCAGGGCGTCGGATCCTTGGGATCGAGCTGCTTGGCGACCCGGTATTCGCGCTCGTCGAGCGGCGAGCGCTTCTCCTCGTAATACGCCTTGCCGAGATAGCTCCGCACGAGCGCGTTGTTCGGGTCGAGGCTCGCCGCCACTTCCAGCTCGCGGCTTCCCGCGCTCAGTTCGCCTTCGCGGATCTTCGCCAGGCCGAGGCCGAGTCTCGGCAGCGGGTCGGCCTGGTCGAGGGTAATCGCCTTCTCGAAGCTCTGGCGCGCCTGCCGGGTGTTGACCGAGGTGAGCTGCGCGAAGCCGAGCACCGTCTGGGTGCGCGACAGATTCGGCTCGAGCTCGACCGCGCGCTGGGCGGCGGCGTTCGATTTGTCGAGCTCGCCGAAGGACGAGTGGAGTTCGGCGAGCCGCGCCCACGCGAGGGCGTTGCGCGGATCGAGCTCCACGGCGCGCTGCACGCTCGCGCGCGCACTGGTGAGATCGAAGTTGGCCTGCTCGGCATACGAGCGGGCGATGTGGGGCGTGGCCGAGTTCGGCGCGGCGGTGACGGCGGCCTGCGCGATCTCGAGGGCGCGATCCTTTTCGCCCTGCACGAGCGTCATGATCGACTGCAGGCTGAGCGCATCGGCATTGCCGGGGGCGGTTTGCAGCGCCCGCTGGATGTCGCTGCGTGCCTCGTCGACCGCGCCGACTGCGAGCAACGTCTGCGCTCGGTAGGTTGGCGCCTGCCGATCCTGGATGACCGGCGGATAGTAGAGCGCCCAGTGGACCGCGTCGCGCGGGCGCACCACGGTCCGCGCCACGGGCGCCTTGCCCGCCTCCGCCATGGCCGACTGACCGTCGGCGAGCGTCAGGCTGCCCGCCGCGTTTTGGGCGACCACCGTCCCTTCGAATACGGTGAGCAGCGTTCGCTGCGGCTCGAGGCTGATCAGGAACTCGGTGCCACGCACGCCGGCGACCGTGAACGGGGTGTTCACCTCGAGGCTGTTCGGGCCCCGCGAGAAGAAGTGCACCGCGCCGCGCAGCAGATCGATCACG
>JBFJNB010000433.1:0-2978 GCA_041633655.1 Lysobacterales bacterium
ACCGCCAGCATCAGCCCCATCATCGACAGGATGTTCAGGCTCATGTCCAGCAGGTACATCGCCCCCAGGGTCACCGTGATCGAGATCGGCACCGCCAGCGCCACCATCAGGGTGGTCGTGATCGAGCGCAGGAAAAAGTACAGCACCAGGATCGACAGCAGCGCCCCGAGCAGACCGGCGCGCAGCAGCTCGCTCAGGGAACTGACCACGCCTTCGGCCTGGTTTTGCAGGAAAAACAACTGGATGCCCTGCATTTCCGGACTGCGCCCGGCTTCATCGACGGTCGTCAGCACCCGCTCGGCGACCTCGACCAGATTGGCGCCGCGCTCGCGGTAGATCTCCAGCCCGATCGCGTACTTCTGATCCAGGTGGCGGGCGTAGTTGCGATCGCCGGGAGCGAAGCTGACCTCGGCGATGTCTTTGAGGCGGGTGCCGCGGTCGTTGACGACCAGCGCGCGGATCTCGTCCAAGTCCTGGAACTCGCCCACCGGGTTGACCCGGTAGCGCAACCGGCCCTCGCTGATCATCCCGGCCGAGGCGGCGAAATTGGCCGCCGACAACAGCTCGCCCAGCCGGTTCAGATCGATCCCCTGCGACACCACCCGATCGGCGATCAGCTCGATCCGGATCTCCTTGGGCTCGACCCCCTGCAGCTCGACCCGTGCGACCCCGGGCAGGCGCTCGATCGGGCGCACCAGGTTGCGGGTCAGCATGTCGTAGGACTCCGACAGGTCGCGGGCCGAGGAAATCCGCAAGGTCAGCACCGCCTGGTCGGACGTGTTCCATTTGAACACGTTGATCCGCCTGAGATCCCCGGGCAACTCGTCGCGAATCGCGTCCAGGCGCTCGCGCGCCTCCACCGCCTTCACCGTCAGGTCCCGGCCCCACTCGAAGACCATGAACACCCGCGAGCCCTCCGACGAGGACTGGCTGTTGATGAACTTGATGCCCTTGATCGTGGCCAGCGCCTCCTCGGCCGGGCGCGTGATCAGGCGCTCGGTCTCGGCCGGGGTCGAGGCCGGATAAGGCATGTCGATGAACAGGAACGGCGCGTCGATGTCCGGGAAGAACTCGAGCGGCAGCATCCGTCCCGCGACCGCCCCCAGCGCCAGGCACGAGATGAAGATCATCGTCGTGGCCACCGGCCGGCGCATGCAGAATTCGGCCGGGGTCATGGCCGCGCCTGCTGATAGACGTCGCCCGCCGGCGCGGTCTCCAGCCGCGCCCCGCGATCGAGCAGGTCGTACATGACCGGGATCACGACCAGGGTCAGCAGGGTCGAGACCAGCAGCCCGCCGATGACCGTGATCGCCATCGGCGCGCGCACCTCGGCGCCCTCGCCGATCCCGATCGCCAGCGGGGCCAATCCGATCGCGGTGGTCAGGGTGGTCATCACGATCGGGCGCAGGCGCGCCTGCCCGGCTTCGAGAATCGCGTCGCGCCGGGCGCTGCCGGCCGCGCGCAGCTGGTTGATCAGGTCGATCAGCACGATCGCGTTGTTGACCACGATGCCGGCCAGCATGATCAGGCCGATGAACACGATCACGCTGAGCGCGGTGCCGGTCAGCCACAGGGACAGCACCGCGCCGACGCCGGCCAGCGGCACCGAGAGCAGGATCACGAACGGGTGGATCAGCGATTCGAACTGGGCCGCCATCACCAGGTAGACCAGGAATACCGCCAGCGACAGCGCAAACATCAGCGAGCGGAACGAGGCGTCCATCTCCTCCGACTGGCCGGCGATGCGCACCCGCGTACCGTACGGCAGCGTAACGCCATCGATCAGCGCGCGCGCCTCGGCCACGCCATCCTTCAGCGTCCCGTAGCGCAGGTTGGCTGTGATCAGCGCGGCGCGCTCCTGGTCCACGCGATGGATTTCCGCCGGACCCTCGGTGGCGATGATCTGGGCCACCGATTGAAGCGTCAGCGGCCGCTCGCTCCTGGGGTTGACGATCAACTGGCGCACGTCCTCCACCGAGGAGCGGTCCCGTTCGTCGGCGCGCACCAGCACGTCGATCTTGCGGTCGCGCCAGCTATAGCGGGTGGCCACCTCCCCGCGCAGTTTGCGCACCACCTGGTCGGAGATCTCGCGCACGGTCAAGCCCAGCGCCGCGACCCGCTCCTGATCGAACCTGATCTGGATCTCCGGGTGTCCCTGCTCCAGGCTGGACTTGACGTCGGCGAAGCGCTCGGAGCGCTCCAACGCCCGCGCGATGTCCTCGCCCAGGCGCTTGAGCCGCTCCAGATCGTAGCCGAGCACCTCGATCGCCAGCGGGGTCGCGAAGCTCAACAGCGCCGGGCGCTCGATCTTGGCCTGCAGTCCGGGCACCTCGGCCGCGACCGCGCGCAACGCGTCCATCGCCGCGCGCTCGAGTTCCGGGTCGCTGCCGCGGTCCATCACGATCAGCAGGTCGCCGATGTTCTCGCCCGCCTCGGTCGGGTTGGCGTCGATCCGGTTGCCGGTGCCCGAGACCGCGTGCACGGTCTCGATCGAATCCACCGCGGCGGCTCGTGCCTGGACCTGGCGCACCACCTCGTCGGTGCGCTGAAGCGGCGCGCCCGGGGGTAGCTTCAGGTTCATCTCGAACCGGCCCTGGGCCAGTTGCGGGATCAGCTCGGCCCCGAGCCGGGGGACCAGCGCCGCGGCCAGGGCGGCGGCGCCGGCGGCGAGGAGCAGCACCAGGGCGCGATGGTCCAGGGCCCACGGCAGCACCCGCGCGTACCCCGAGGCGAGGCGCCGGTAGCCGCCCATCACCAGCCGCGCCGGGAGGGCCAGCGCCAGCTTCAGTCCGCGGGCGATCCATCGCGCCGCGAGCCCCACCACCGCCACCAGCACGGCGGGGCCGGTGTCGAACAGCCCGCGCCGGCCGGCGCGCATCGCTCGCCCGACCCGGGTGCGCGGCTCGCGCGAGCGGTGGGTCTCCTCGGGGAACGCGATCGCCGAGCGGATCCGGGCCGAGGACAGCATCGGGATCACG
>JBFJNB010000434.1:0-2957 GCA_041633655.1 Lysobacterales bacterium
CCGAGCCGAAGAGCACCGGTCCGGTCAAAATTCTGGGCGAAGTGCTCGCGCCCCACGGGCTGAAGCTGGAGGAATTCGACGGCACCTTTTACGTCGTGCGCGCGCGCGCGACCCAGTCGGCGGACTCACCGGGGGCGTTGATCGTCTACGTGAAGAAACACGCCTCCGGTGGCCATCTGCCGGGCGCCTCGGTGCGCCTGGACGACCTGAATCAGGTGCTGGTAGCGGACAATCGGGGCATTTCCCAGCTCTACGACGTGCCCCCGGGCTCGTACCGGATGGACGTGGCCGCGCCCTCCTACCGCTCCGAGCAGCAGACCGTGACGATCCGCCCCGGCGGGCTGTCGGTGGCGGTGGTCTCGCTGCCGCCCGCCGAGGTGACGCTCGAGAGCATCACCGTGACCGCGAGCCGCTATGACCTGATCAACCAGTTGGCGAATTCGCTCGCCTATTTCAGCCGCGAGGAGTTAGAAAGCCTGCCGAATTTCGGCGAGGACCCGATCCACGCGACCCACCGGCTACCGGGCACCGCGTCCGGCGGGCTGTCGGCCAAGTCCCATATCCGCGGCGGCGAGGACAACGAGACCCTGCTGATCCTGGACGGGCTGGAACTTCTGGAACCTTTTCATATCCGCGACTTTCACTCGATCTTCTCGACCATCGACCAGCGCGCGATCTCCGGGATAGAAATGTATACCGGTGGTTTTCCGGCCGCCTACGGCGATCACATGAGCGCGGTGATGCTGATCGACTCGCTGGAGCCGAGCACCATCCAGCACGAACTGGGCCTGACGCTGTGGAATACGTCCGCCCTTTCCAGCGGGATCATCGGGGAGGACCGCGGTGAGTGGCTGCTGTCGGCACGGCGCGGGAATCTGGACCTGGTCGTCGATCCCAAATACGGCGAGCCGTCCTACTACGACCTGTTCGGGCACCTGGGATTTCAGAAAAGCCCGCTGGGCAGGATCTCGGTCAACGCCTTTGTGTCCCACGACAAGGTGCTGGTCATTACCGAGAGCGACGCCGACGACAACGAAAGCGCGACCAGCACCACCGACAACGCCCAGTTCTGGGTGCGGCTGGAAAACGACTTCGGCGACGCGCTGTCGCTGAGCACGGTCCTGGGCTACAGCCGGTTCGACAATGACCGCGCCGGCACCGTCACCGACGAGGAAAAAATCGTCGGCTTCGTCGACGACAGGCGCGAGGTCGATCTGTTCGAGTTCAAGCAGGACTGGAAATGGCACGTGTCCGAGCGGCAACTGGTGAAGTTCGGCTATTACGCCCGCTCCCTGAGTGCCGCCTACGACTACGCCGCCGCGGTCGAGTACGACGGGTTCTTCGATGCCTTTCCCGGGCGCGAGGAGTTCGACCGCCGGATCGACGTGTCCCCCGACGGCGAAAGCTACGGCGCGTACCTGTCCGACCGGATCCGCGTTGGCGAGCGGTTGACCGCCGAGGCGGGGCTGCGCTGGGACCGCCAGACCTATACCCACACCGGTCACGACGACCAGTTCAGCCCGCGCCTGAACCTGCTGTTCAATCTGACCGACACCACCGATCTGCGCGCGAGCTGGGGCCGGTTCTATCAGTCGCAGGGTATCCAGGAACTGCAGGTCGAGGACGGGCTGACAGAGTTCCTGCCGGCGCAGCGCGCCGATCACCTGATCCTGAGCCTGGAGCGGCGCTTCCCCAACGACACCCTGGTGCGGATCGAGGCGTTTCGCAAATCGATGGATCGCTTGCGCCCGCGCTACGAAAACCTGTTCGACTCGCTGGCGCTGCTGCCCGAGCTGCAGCCGGACCGGGTGCGGATTGCGCCCGACAGCGCGCGCGCCGAGGGCATCGAACTGTTCCTGAACCACGCCGGATCGGGGCCGTGGGACTGGTGGGCCAGCTACTCGTATTCCAAGGTCACCGACAAAATCGACGGGGTCCGGATTCCGCGCGCCTGGGACCAGCGCCAGGCGTTCAACGCCGGGATCTCCTGGAGCAACGAAAAGTGGACCGTCAGCCTGGCCGGCAATTACCACTCGGGTTGGCCGACGACGGCATTCGGGGTCGAGGAATTAGGTCTCGATGACGAAGGCGAGCCCGAGATCGCGGTGCTGCTGGGCCGGCGCAATGCGCTCAATCTGGCCAGCTTCCGGAGCCTCGACTTTCGGGTCAGCCGCCAGTTCGACGTCGGCTTGGGCACCCTGAAGGCATTCGCCGAGATCACCAACCTGCTCGACCGCGAGAATCCGTGCTGCGTCGACTACGACGTCGAGGACGAAGACGGCGAGATCTTTATCGATCGCTCGGTCGATTATTGGCTGCCGCTGGTGCCGGCGATCGGGCTGCGCTGGGAGTTTTGATTCGCCACAGCGGAGGCTCCGAAGGGGTCAGAGCCGAGTTTTCCTGACGGAAAATCGGGTCTGACCCCGGCATGCGCCGGGCCGACCTCTCCCCGGGGTCAGACCCAATTTCCGAAGGAAACTTGGCTCTGACCCCAACGAAGACGCCCTCCCGGCGGCCGAAGCCTCAGGCCCGATTCGCGAGCATGAACCCGTGTTTGCTTACCGGCAGCGAGCGCAGCCGCTTGCCCGAAGCGGCGAAGATCGCGTTGGCCAGCGCCGGGGCGATCACCGCGGTGGACGGTTCGCCCATGCCGCCGGGGGCCTCGGTGCTCTGGACCAGGTGGACCTCGATGTCCGGGATCTCGTTGATCCGCAGCAGGCGGTAGTTGTTGAAATTGCTCTGCTGGACCTGTCCGCCCTCGATGGTGATCTCGCCGAACAGCGCCGAGGTCAGGCCGAACACGATCCCGCCGAAGGTCTGCGCCTCGACCACGCTGGGATTGATCATCTGGCCGCAGTCGACCGCGCAGACGATCTTGTGGATGCTGAGCCGATCCCCGTCCAGCGAAATCAGGACCGTGGGCAGATGAACACGTTCCGCGATCCGGGAAGCGACGA
>JBFJNB010000435.1:0-2945 GCA_041633655.1 Lysobacterales bacterium
GATAAATGGGTGTTTCCGGACGCCGTCGTCTGGGGTCCGGCTTATCCGATGCCGCGCAGTCGCGATAGCGTCAAGCGATGGGATGCCTACCAGTTTCCTGCAGGCAAGAATCACATATCCGAGTATTCCCCCGCGGCCATCGTCGTGCACGGGTCCACTGCGGTCGCACACTACTATTTTTCCAATGGCAGCGAGGACCGGGAAGGCAAACACAAGACCACCCATGGTCGTTGCACCGACGTGCTGGCCAAGGACGGTGAGAGCTGGAAGTTCATTGCCTGGCATTGCGGCGACGAGCCGGACGACGATTGATGAAATAACGCAAAAAGGGGCCAGGCTTGGTCAGGCCCCTTTTTCGCGCAACGCCTCGCTGACGCGAATGATCAGGTCGCCGCGCGCCTCCCCCGCGCCCGGTCTAAACAACCGAGCCGTCGGGTACCAGGGACTGTCGACGCGGTCGATGAGCCAGCGCCAGTCCGGGTTGTCGTCGAGCAGCACCCAGACCGCCTTGCCGAGCGCGCCGGCCAGGTGCACCACCGCGGTGTCGACGCCGATGACCAGGTCCATTGCCGCGATCAGATGCGCGGTGCGCCCGAAGTGGGTCTCGCTGGGTTTGGGCGGCTCCAGCGGGATCACGCCCCAGCGCTTGAGCAGCGCGGATTCGTTTTCATCCAGCGGGGTCTGCAGGCTGTAAAAGCTCGCGGCCGGATCGAGCAGCGCCTGCCATTGCTCCAGCTCGAACGAGCGGTGGCGATCGCGCTTGTGGGTCGGGCTTCCTTTCCACACCAGCCCGACCTTGAGCCCCTCGCCGCCGTAGACCGGCGGGACCCCTTTCAGGTTGGGCGGGGGCGCGAGGTACGGAATCTCCGCGGGAATGTTTCCCGCGTCGATCTCGAGCACCTTGGCCAGGCTCATGATCGGACAAAAAACGTCGAAGCTGTCGGCCGGGATCGTGCCCGGCGGCAGCACCTGGTCGACGCCGTCGACGGTTTCCATCAGCTTGATCAGGTTTTGGGTGCACACCACGATCAGGCGCCGGCAACGCTCCGCGGCCAATGGCAGGAACCGGGCGAACTGGATCGCATCACCCGCGCCTTGCTCGCTGTGCACCAGCAGCGCCTTGTCGGCGATGTCCTCGCCCTGCCATTGCGGTTGCGGGCATTGGAACGGGGTGAACTCGGGCAGGCGCCAGCGCCACTCGAACCCGTCCCAGCCCTCCTTGAAATGCCCGAGCTTCAGGTAAATCAGGCCCTGGTTGAACCGCGCCAGGGCATAGCTCGAATCGGCCGCTATCGCCCGATCGAAAAAGCCGATCGCTTTTTCGAACCACTGCTTGCCGCACAGCGCCAGCCCGATCCCGTTCAGCGCCTCGGCGTGCTCGGGCTGGGCCGCGACGACCCGTTCCATCGCCTCCATGGCCTCGTCCCAGCGCTCGAGGTCGTTCAGCGCGACCCCCATCTGAAACCGCGCCTGGACCTCGTCGGGCCGCTGAATCAGGAGCTTCTGATAGGCCTTGACCGCATCAATGAGCCGACCGGCGATCTGCGCCGCGGTGGCGGCCTCCAGTTCGACCTGGAACGGGTCCGGCGGCGCGACCTCGGCCAGCGCTTCTTCCGGCAGCGCGTAGCTGGTGCGCATTAGCGGGTCGCCGATGTCGAGAATCACCGGGAACTTCGCCGGCACCACCCCGACCGCGAAGATCTCCCGGACCTCGCCGGTGAAAGTCGCGTAGGCGACCGTCTCACCGGTTTCGGTATCGACCACCCAGACCCCGCAGTGGCGCTCGGCGACCCGCCGGGTCAGCGGCAGCCCCGCGAACACGCTGGTCTCGCGCACCTGGGAGAGACCCACGAACGCGTAGCGGCCGGCGAACGCCAGCCCGCGGGTGAAGCCGGGCAGTTCGGCGACGGTACGTACCGCGCCGGCACCGTCCAGATACGCCAGCGAGCCTTTCCCCGATTCCAGGAACCAGAGCCTGCCCTGGTGCCAGCGCGGCGAATGCGGCATGGACAGGCACTCGGCCAGGACCGCGCCATCGGGGACATTCAGCAGCACCCCGCCGTCGACCTTGCGCTGGCGCCAGCCACCCGGCGTGTCGGTGTCGGCGAGCGCGGTGACCGCATCCGGTTCGCCGTCGCGCAACGCCAGCCCGTTCAAATGGCAGCGATCGGAAAGGTCATAAGCCGAGACGAACGGCGGGCGCCAGCGCGGCACGATGCTGTGGGCCCGATCCAGCGTGCACAGGCACGACATCCGGGTGTTGACCAGCCACAGCGCGTCGTCGGTGCCGTAGGCCATCTCGTGGATGTCGATGTCGCCGGTCACGTGGATGTTGCGCACCAGGTAAGCCGCGTCGTGCGCTGAAGGACCGTTCACCTTCGGCGCGACCGCCTGCATGTTGCGGTATTCCCAGATCTGAAAGGCCGAGCCGACCGCGAGCTTTTCGTGATCCAGCGCGAACCCCATCGGCTTGGCCAGCGCGCAGAAATGGGTGTTCAGCAGGCCGTCGGGCTGGGCCCGGAGCAGGATCAACTGGCCCGCGTTGTAGGTGCTGACCAGCACCGAGGCGCCGAGCTGGCTGAGCAGCGCGGGCAGCGAGGCGGTGTGCTGGCTGGCCAGGGCGGTGGTCATTGGCCACGCAGCTTGGCCGAAACCGAAGCCACGGGCAAGCGGTCCTCGACCGCTCCGGTCAGGGCGGCGGTGGCGCCGGGTCCTCGAAGCCGTCGGCGAAGATTTCATCGTCGATCACGCCAATGGCCACCTCGAAAGTTCCGAGTGTCGCCGCCGCCGCGGCGTTGGCGCCGGTGGTCGCGGTGTCGAAGACTTCGTTGGCGTTCAGGTCGATCGTGTAGGTGCCGTTGTCGGCTGCGTCCCAGACGCCGCCGGGCGGTGTCAGCGTGTACGTCACCATGGTACCGTCTCCGTTGGGACTTACCCCGCTGACC
>JBFJNB010000436.1:0-2935 GCA_041633655.1 Lysobacterales bacterium
CCGCGCGGTTGCCGCGCCCAGCGCGGTGCGCTGGTCGCTGGCGCCGACTCCGGCCACGGTCGACTCGCCCAGCGCGAGCAGGTTGAGCGGCGGGCCGTCCCCGGGGACCGCGCCGCGGGTCTCCCCGGGTGCGGCCGGCAGCCGCGGGGTCAGCTTCCACAAGCGGTAGGCCTGCCACAGCAGCAGCGGGGCGCCGGCCACCAGCAGGGCGCTGGCCCCGCCGGCTAGCACCGCGGCGCGTGCCCTCACGGGGCGGCAAGCTCCGGGCGGTCCCGGAACTGATCCAGCGCGTCGGGATTGGCCAGCGCGTCGGTGTTCTTGACCGGCCGGCCATGGATCACGTTGCGCACCGCCAGCTCCACGATCTTGCCCGAGCGGGTGCGCGGGATGTCGGTGACCTCCAGCACCTTGGCCGGGACGTGCCGCGGCGAGGTGTGCTCGCGGATCGTGCGCCGGATGCGCTCGATCAGCTCCTCGGACAGGGTCACGCCCTCGCGCAGGCGCACGAACAGGATCACGCGCTCGTCGCCATCGTGCTGCTGGCCGACCGCGATCGACTCCAGCACCTCCTCGAGCTTCTCGACTTGGCGGTAGATCTCGGCGGTGCCGATGCGCACCCCGCCCGGATTCAGCGTCGCGTCGGAGCGCCCGAAGATGATCAGTCCCTCGTGCTCGGTCAACAGCGCGAAGTCGCCGTGGCACCAGACGCCCGGGTGTTGCTCGAAATAGGCGGCGCGGTACTTGGCATCGTCGGGGTCGTTCCAGAACCCGACCGGCATCGACGGAAACGCCATCGTGCAGGCCAGCTCTCCGGTCTGGCCGCGCACCGGCTCACCCTGCTCGTTCAGGACCTCGACCTTCATGCCGAGACCCCGGCACTGCAGCTCGCCGCGGTAGACTGGCAGCAGCGGGTTGCCAAGCGCGAAGCACGAGATGATGTCGGTGCCGCCAGATATCGAGCACAGAGCGACGTCTTTTTTGACCTCGCGGTAGACGTAGTCGAAGCTCTCGGGCGCCAGCGGCGAGCCGGTCGAGAGCACCGTGCGCAGCGTCTCCAGCGAGTGGGTTTGGGCCGGTCTGACGCCGGCTTTCTCGGCCGCGGCGATGAACTTGGCGCTGGTGCCGAATACCGTGATCCCAATCTCGTCGATCAGGTCGAACATCGCGTCCGGCCCGGGGTAGAACGGGTTGCCGTCGTACAGCACCACGGTGGCCCCGGTGGCGAGCGCCGAGACCAGCCAGTTCCACATCATCCAGCCGCAGGTGGTGAAATAGAAAATCCGGTCGCCGCGCCCGAGGTCGGTGTGCAGCACCTGCTCCTTCAGGTGCTGGATCAGCGTGCCGCCGGCGCCGTGGACGATGCACTTTGGAATCCCGGTGGTGCCGGAGGAGTACATCACGTAGAGCGGGTGGGCGAAGGGGAGGTGGGCGAATTCGATCGAATCTCCGTCATGATCGCCGACGTAAGCGACCCATTCGACGCCGTTGGCGATATTTTCAACGGAGATGTCGGCCCCGGTAAACGGCGCGACGACCACCCGCTCGATCCCCGGGATGCGCTCGACGATTCTCCCGACCCGCTCCAGTGAGTCGAATCGCTTGCCGCCGTAGAAGTAGCCGTCGGCCGCGAACAGCACCTTGGGCTCGATCTGACCGAACCGGTCGACCACCCCGTTGACCCCGAAGTCCGGTGAACAGGACGACCACACCGCGCCCAGGCTGGTCGCGGCGAGCATCGCGATCACGGCCTCCGGGCCGTTGGGCAGGAAGCCGGCGATCCGGTCCCCGGGTTCGATCCCGTCGCCGGCCAGCGCCGCGGCCAGTCGCGCGACCTCTCGGTACAGCTCGGCCCCCGACAGCGTGCGCCGGGTCCCGTCCTCGCCGCAGAAGATCAGCGCCGGTTGGTCGTCGCGGTGGCGCAGCAGGTTCTCGGCGAAGTTCAGCCGCGCGCCCTCGAACCAGCGTGCGCCGGGCATCCTCGAGGGATCATCGACGAGCTCCTGCCAGCGCCGGGAAGCGTGGATCTCGCAGAACTCCCACACCGCCGGCCAGAAGCGCTCGGGCGCATCGATCGAAAACGCATACAGGCGCGGAAAGTCGACCACCCCGGGTTCGCCCCGTCGCTGGACGAACTCGATGAAGCGGCTCAGGTTCGCGGCCGCGACGCGCTCGGATGTAGGGGTCCACATTGGCTCGGACATGATGCATCAGTTCACGTTGCAACGACGCCATTATAAGGGCCGAGCGCCTGTATAATCGGTGCGCTGATCCGAGCGTTACGGAGCGAAGATGGAAGCGGTGGAACGGGAATCGATGGAGTTCGACGTGGTGGTCGTCGGCGGTGGTCCGGCCGGCCTGGCGACGGCGATCCGGCTGCGCCAACTGGCGGCCGAGTCCGGCCGCGAGCTGAGCGTGTGCCTGGTCGAGAAGGGCTCCGAGATCGGCGCCCATATCCTGTCCGGCGCGGTGTTCGAGCCGGGGCCGCTGGATGCGCTGCTGCCGGACTGGAAATCCCAGGGCGCGCCGATCGAGACCGCGGTCTCGGGCGACGAATTCCGCTGGCTGACGAGCCCCAACCGTGGCTTCCGAGTCCCGCACCTGCTCATTCCCCGGCCGATGCGCAATGCCGGCAACTACATCATCAGCCTCGGCAACCTGTGCCGCTGGCTCGGCGAGCAGGCCGAAAACTCGGGCGTGGACGTGTTTCCGGGATTCGCCGCGGCCGCGCCACTGTTCGGTCCGGCCGGCGAACTGGCCGGCGTCGTGACCGGGGACCAGGGGCTCGATCGCGACGGGCGCCGCAAGGACTCCTATCAGCCCGGCTACGAGCTGCGCGCGAAATACACGGTGCTCGCCGAAGGCGTGCGGGGGCACCTCGGCAAGCTCCTGATGGAGCAGTGTGCGGGTACAGTGAAGCGGACGTCCATGGAACTCG
>JBFJNB010000437.1:0-2890 GCA_041633655.1 Lysobacterales bacterium
CGCCCTCGGGGTCATCCGGGAGCGGGGGGCTCAGGCCCGTCAGCGCGTACCCCACCAGCGTCGCGAGCGCGCCGATTACCAAAAAGGCGTGCAACGCTGCGCTGCGGCCGGGCTCTGGTAGGGCCGGACTCATCGCGTTCGAACTCCGAGTCAATCGACCGGGCGGTGAACGTCCGCGGTCAGGGTCTGGAACGAATCGGGGTGGCGCAGGTTGAACTCGGCCACGTGCTGCAGGTTGGCCGGGTCGAAGCCATCGCGCCGCAGCTCCTCGATCAGCGCGACGAAGTTCGGGTCGTGCTTGACCTGGGTGGCGCTGGCGATGGGCGCGAGCTGGTGATCCGACACGATCCGGGCGCCGGGGGCGGAGCCCGCGCCCCGGTCGTCGGTGTAGTAATAGGACAGGACCAGGATCCGGGTGCCGACGTAGAGCGCTTCCTCCAGGTCGTGGGTGACGAAGAAGATCGTCATCTCGAGTTCTTCCCACAGCTCCAGCAGGAACAACTGCATCTGCTCGCGGGTGTCGGGGTCGAGCGCGCCGAACGGCTCGTCCATCAGCAGAATGCGCGGGCGCATGATCAGCGACTGGGCGATCGCGACCCGCTGGCGCATGCCGCCGGAGAGCTGGTGCGGGTATTTGTCGGCGTGCGCATCGAGGCGGACCCGAGCGAGCGCCTCCATCCCCTCGGCCCGAATCGCGGCGGCGCGCCTGCGGCGCTCGCGCCAGGGCGTCGTGAAGCGGCGCCCGAGGGTCACGCTGTCGATCACGCTCAGGTGCGGGTAGAGCCCGTAGCGCTGATAGACGATGCCGCGGTCCGGGGCCGGCAGGCCGATCGGCTTGCCGTCCAGCAGCAGCTCGCCCGAATCCGGGAATTCCTGCCCCAGGATCAGCCGGAGCAACGTGGACTTGCCGCAGCCGCTGGGCCCCACCACGGTGCAGATCTCGCCGCGCTTGACGTTCAGGTCGATGTCCTCGAGCACGACCTTGGCGCCGTAGGACTTGCGCACGTCGCGGATTTCAAGAAGCGTCGTCGGCGCGCTCATTCGTCGTCTTCCCGGTACCACGGGTAGCGCCACAGCACCCATTTGACCAAGAGCCAGTCGAGCGCGAAGCCCAGGCTCGTGATCCAGATCACGTACGGGATGATCACGTCCATCGCCAGGTAGCGGCGGACCAGGAAAATCCGGTAGCCGAGCCCGTCGGTGGAGGCGATCGCCTCGGACGCGATCAGGAACAGCCACGCGGCCCCGAGCGCGAGCCGCACCGCGGCGATCAGCCGCGGCATGATCTGCGGCAGCGCGATCCGGGTCACCACTCCGAAACCGCTGGCCCCGAGGGTCAGCGCCTTGGTGATCTGCTCGGCCGGAATCTTGGCGGTCGCTAAGGCGATGTCCCGCGCGATCAGCGGAAACACCCCGATGAAGATCAGCATCACCTTGCCGAGTTCGCCGACCCCGAAGCTGATGAACAGGATCGGCAGAATCGCCAGCGGCGGGATCATCGAGACGAACGTGACGATCGGGTTTGCAAGCGCGTGCACGCCGCGGAAAAGACCGATCCCCAGACCCACCGCGAGCCCCGCCAGCGCCGCGCTCACGACCCCGATCGCGAGCCGCCTCAGGCTCGAGAACGTGTCCTGCCACAGCAGGTAATGGCCGGTGCGGGCGTCCTCGGTGAACGCGACCCGCACCACCGCGTCGGCCATCTGCGAGAGCGACGGCAACAGCTTGTCCTGCGGGTTGGCCTCCAGCCGGGCCGCGGACGCGGCGAGGTAGACCGCGATCAGCAGCACGAACGGCAGCGCCGCGAGGATCAGGTTCAGCCGGGCCCCGGGGCGCGCGCTCAGGCCCCAGAATCGCGGATAGCGCGACATCGGAACGCTAGCCGCCGTCGTTCATGTACTGATCGGTAAAGCGGAGTTTGACATTGTTGGCATCGCCCAGCGGGGCACCGCTGGGAAACGCGATGCCGACGAAATCCGGCGACTGGGCGCCTTCCCCGAACAGCCCCTTGGCGAACGAGAACTGGCGCACGTTCTCCATCGTCTCGCGCAACTGCTCGCTGCGCGCGAACCCGGCCGCCTCGGCGGCGGTGTAGAACATCTGGGTGGTGGCCAGTTGGGCGTGGAACTCGTCGATGCTCGCCCCGGTCGCGGCCGCCATGTAGGCCATCGCCGCGTCGGTCGCCGGTCCGCTGCCGCTCATGATCGCCATCGTCTCGTACCAGGCGCCGGCCAGCGCCTGTTTGAGTTCTTCCGGGGCCGCGGTCCTGACCACCAGCATGTCGATGATCTCGCCCGGGGTCTGGGAGGAGTCGAACGCCAGCTTCGCTCCCGGTGCGGCCTTGACCTGTTGCAGTGGCGGATTCCAGGTCACGACCGCGCCGTTGGGATCGGCGATGAACACCGAGGCGATGTCGGCGTCGGAAGTGTTGACCACGGTCACGTCGCGCTCGCTCATGCCGTTGAGCTCCAGCGCGCGGGCCAGCAGGTAGTGCGACACCGACAGCTCGACCAGCAGCACCTGGCGCCCGCGCAGATCGGCCACCGTCGACCCGTTGCGCAGCACGATGCCGTCGTTGCCGTTGGAGAAGTCGCCGATGATGACCGCGGTCGAGTCCACTCCGCCGACCGCCGGGATCGTCAGCGCGTCCATGTTGGTCATCGTGCAGGCGTCGAACTCGCCCGCGGTGTAGAGGTTGATCGACTCGATGTAATCGTTGATGAGTTGAACCTCGATGTCGATGCCGTATTTCTCGGCCCACTTGTCGACGATCCCGTGTTCGGCCGCGTATCCCCACGGCTCCCAGCCGACATAGTGCGACCACGCGACCTTGTAGGTCCGATCCTGCGGTGCGGCCTCGCGCGCCGGGCTCGCTGGCGCCGCCGTTTGC
>JBFJNB010000438.1:0-2888 GCA_041633655.1 Lysobacterales bacterium
CCCGGGCCCACAGCAGCGCCGGCGCGATCGCCAGCAGGTTCACCACGGTCACCGCGGCGACGACCCGCGCGTGCGACCACCCGCCGCGGACCAGCAACTGATAGGCGTGCTCGCGGTGCGGAGTATACCACCGCGCCCGACGCGCGATCCGGGCGCCCAGGGTCAGGGTGGCGTCGACCGCGAACACCCCGAAGCAGGCCAGCGCCATCGGCAGGCCGAAACTCCCCTGCTTCAGTCCCCACAGGAACAAAAAACCCAGCGCAAAGCCCACGCCGTAGCTGCCGGCGTCCCCCATGAAAATTCGGGCGCGGGGAAAGTTCCACGGTAGAAAGCCAAGGCAGGCACCGGCAACCAGCGCGCCCAGCAGCGCCCCGACCGGTTCCCGGTCGAGCAGGCTGAACAGCGCGAATACCAGGCCGACGAACGCTGCCTCGACGCTGGCGATCCCGTCGATGCCGTCCATGAAATTGAACAGGTTGATCAGCCACACCAGCGCGACCAGGCCCAGCACGCTCAACCACCCGCCGGTCGTGGACCAGGTGCCGAACGCGAGCCGGTCCACGCCGCCCAGGCCCCAGATCACCAGCCCCGCGACCACGAACTGAGCACCCAGGCGGAACCAGGCCGGGAGCGGCCGGTGATCGTCGCGGAAGCCGACCGCGGCCAGCGCCAGCACTCCCAGCCCGAACCACCCCGCGGCGGCCGCCGCCGGCGGCTCGCGCAGCGCCAGCGCGATCGCCGCGAGCAACATCGCCGCGACGATCGCGACCCCCCCGCCGCGCGGCGTGCTGTTCGCGTGCGAGCGCCGCGGACCGGGCCGGTCGAGCAGCCCGCGACGGCTGGCGTAACCGATCGCAACCCGGGTCAGCACCGTGCTGACGACCGCGGTTCCGGCGACCCAGATCAGCGGCTCGGGGTTCAACGGCCTGCCGGTCTCGGCTCACTCACTGGCAACGCCGTGGATCGGCTTGACGCTGTTCCACGACTTGCAGCTCGGGCACTGCCAGTGCAGGTAGCGGGTGCCGAACCCGCAGTAGTTGCAGCGGTAGACCGGTTTCCCCTCCAGTAGCTTCGAGGTCAGGTCCTGCAGGATCAGCAGGTTTTCTCGCGCGGCCCCGCTGGAATCGGACAGGTTGAGCCCGATCAGGTGGGCCAGGCCCTTGACCGAGGGGCGCCGCCTGAGCTGCGCGCTGATGAATTCCACCGCAGCCGGGCGCCCCTCCGCGTTCTGAATCAGCTCGGCCAGGGCCAGCACCGGCGAGATACCGCGGTAGCGCTCGATCACCGACTCCAGAAAGGTTCTCCCCTGATCCTTGCGCCCGGCCTGCTCCAGGCACTCCAGCAGCGGCTCGAGGATGTCCGGAATGTAATCCAGATCCTGTTCGGCGACCCGCTCGTAGGATTCGATCGCGGCCTCGAAGTCGCCCTGGGCGGAGGCGATTTCGCCCTCCAGCAAGCTCGCGCGCACGCAATGGGGATCGGTCTTCAACGCCTCGGCGAGATGTTCGCGGGCCGCCTCGGCGTCGCGCTCGTGCCAGCTCGAGGCCGCCAGCTCGCAGTAGAACTGGGCGATCACCGGGCCCATGTCCTCACCCGAGATTCGCTGCAGGCGCCGGGCGTGCTCGATCGACTTGTGCCAGTCCTTTTCCTGCTGGTAGATCGAGATCAGGTGCTTCAGCGCCGAGGGCGTGTGCGCCTCGATCTCGATCAGCTCGGAGAACAGTCGCTCGGCCCGGTCCAGCAGGCCTGCGCGCATGTAGTCCTCGCCCAGCTCCAGCAGCGCCTGGGTTCGCTGCTGCACGCTCAAGCCCTCGCGCGAGATCAGGTTCTGATGGAATCGGATCGCCCGGTCGACCTCGCCGCGGCGGCGAAACAGGTTGCCCAGCGCCAAGTGGGTCTCGACGGTGTCGCGATCGACCTCGGCGATTTTCAGGAATACCTCGATCGCCTTGTCCGGCTGCTCGTTGAGCAGGTAGTTGAGCCCGCGGAAGTAGCTGGTGGTGAACTGATTGAGTTGCCGGGTCGCGCTGTGCTGGCGGGCGCGCCCGTGGAGCCACCAGCCGGAGGCCGCGGCCACCGGGAGCAGCATCCAGAACAACCCGAGCTCAGTCATTCGCGGTCAGCGCCGGGATCCGATCCTCTGCGTTGGCTGCCGAGCGCTCACTCCGGCTTTGCTCCCGCTTCAATGCCCGGATCCGGCGCCGCGTGCGAACCCACATCGCGAAGTAGGCGAACACCGCCCCGGTCAGAAGCCCCATCAAAAAAAAACCCATCAGCGACAGCGCCAGCGGCCAGTCGGTGGCGAAGAAAAAATAGTCCACCCTGGTGGGCTGATCGTTCAGGGTGCCGAAAAACAGCCCGAAAGCGACCAGGGCGCCGATCAGCAACAGGTATAGAATTCGCCTCATGCAATCGCTCCAGCGATAGGCGTCGGGTAGCGGGCGCGCGGGCGCGGCCTCAGGACTTCGGCGGCTTGGCGTTGACCCGCTCGCGCAGCTCCTTGCCGGGTTTGAAATGAGGAACGTGCTTGCCGGGCAGCGCCACCGCCTCGCCGGTCTTGGGATTGCGGCCCATGCGCGGGGGCCGGTAGTGCAACGAGAAGCTGCCAAAGCCGCGAACCTCGATGCGGTGGCCCCCGGACAGCGACTGGCTCATCTGCTCCAGCAGGGTTTTGACCGCCATCTCCACATCGGCATAGGCAAGATGCCGCTGGCTGAGCGCCAGGGATTCGATGAGCTCGGACTTGGTCATTTTCCTAATTCCCGCTTTGTTGGGCTTCTTGGTCGCGGCTCAGGAGTGGGCCCCCTCTCTCGTCGTCAGATTAGCCCAAGTGAACCGAAATGTCGAAGCGGCGCCGCGGGTTGCGGCGCCGCCTGCGACTCATCCAC
>JBFJNB010000439.1:0-2874 GCA_041633655.1 Lysobacterales bacterium
CCGCGTCGGAGCCGTCGAAAATCGCATTGGCGACGTCCGACGCCTCGGCCCGGGTCGGCCCCGGGCTGGTGACCATCGACTCCATCATCTGGGTCGCGGTGACCACCGGCTTGCCCGCCTCGCGCGCTTCCCGGATCAGCCGCTTCTGGATGATCGGGACCCGCTCGGCCGGCAGCTCCACCCCGAGGTCCCCGCGCGCGACCATGATCCCGTCGGCGGCGGCCAGGATGTCGCTGAAACGCTCGACCGCTTGCGGTTTTTCGATCTTGGCCATCAGCTTGGCGCCGGACTCGTAGCGGTCCAGGTAATGGCGCGCGAGAAACACGTCGTCGCGCGAGCGCACGAAGCTCATCGCCACCCAGTCGACCCCGAGTTCGGCCCCGAGACCCATGTCCTGGACGTCCTTGTCCGACAGCGCCGGCAGCCCGAGCACGCTGCCGGGCACGTTGATGCCCTTGTTGTTGGAAAGCTTCCCGCCGCGCACCACGCGGGTGACGATGGTGGCCCCGCGCGTGCTCCTGACCTCCAGCGCCAGGCGGCCGTCGTCGAGCAGCAGCGAGTCGCCGGCCTTGACGTCCTTGCTCAGGCCCGCGTAGGTGACCCCGACCCGGGTCTGGTCGCCGGGGGATGAGTCATCGCAGGTCAGCAGGAACTCCGCGCCTTCGGCCAGCTCCACCTTGCCCTCCTGGAACTTGCCGGTGCGGATTTTCGGTCCCTGCAGGTCCTGCATGATGCCGATCGGGCGCAGCGTGCGGCCCGCGTGGCGGCGGATCGCCTCCACCGTGCGCACGTGGACTTCGTGCTCGCCATGGGAGAAGTTGAGTCGAAACACGTTGACCCCGGCGTCGATCATCCGGCCGATGATGTCCGGATCGCTGCTGGCCGGGCCGAGGGTGGCGATGATGCAGGTGCTGGCGTTGGTGGTGATCAAGGGGTCGATCCAACCTGGGATTCTGCGCATACGGTAACCAGCGCCGGGGCTGACGCCAAGTTTTTCGCGCCGCCGGACATTGATACCATTGCCGCTTTGGATGTCGCCCGGATGACGTGTCGATGATTGTCCGCTGCCCGGGATGCGGGAAACGCATCTCGAACCAGCAAGCGAGCTGCCCCCATTGCGGGGCGGATCTGGCCGCGTCGGGCGCCGAGGCGAGCGCCTACGAAGCGGCCCGGCGCCGGCGTCGGCAGCTGCGCTACCGACTGGAGATGCAGAGCTATGCGGCGCTGCTGCTGACCGCGATCGGGGTGGCCTGGATGTTCCTGTCCGGTGGCGGGCCCGACGGCAGCGCCGGCTTCTGGCCGATCGCGTGCCTGGCCGTCGGCGCAAGCTGGTACGTTGGGGTGCGGGTGTATTCGATCTTCGCCGGGCGGCGCTGAACCAACCCGGATACTGCAAGGAGTTTCATGCGATGGCGATTGAAACGGACGCGCTGATCGTCGGCGCCGGCCCCTGCGGGCTGTTTCAGGTGTTCGAGCTGGGCCTGCTCGACATCAAGGCCCACGTGGTCGACTCGATGCCCGCGATCGGCGGGCAGTGCGCGGAGCTTTATCCGGACAAGCCGATCTACGACATCCCCGCCTACCCGGTGATCGGAGCGCGCGAGCTGGTCGACCGGCTGCTGGAGCAGATCGAGCCGTTCCACGCCCAATTCCACCTGGGTCAAGAGGTGCAGGAACTGGCGCCCCTGGACGGCGATCGGTTCCGCGCGGTCACCGCCGCCGGCACCGAGTTCCACGCGCGCTCGGTGATCATCGCCGCCGGGGTCGGCTCGTTCCAGCCGCGGCGGATGCGCCTGACCGGCAGCGAACCGCTGGAGGGAAGCCACGTCCACTACAAGGTCAGGGACCAGGCCGATTTCGCCGGTCAGCGCCTGATCGTGCTCGGTGGCGGCGACTCGGCGCTGGACTGGGCCCTGGCGCTGCACGACAAGGCGGCCAGCCTGACCCTGATCCACCGGCGCGCCGAATACCGCGCCCAGCCGGCGTCAGTGGTCCGGATGCACGGGCTGTGCGAGGCCGGCAAGATGCGCTCGTTCCAGGGTCAGTTGGTCGGGCTGATCGCGGAACAGGGACGCCTGACCGGGGTCAGGATGCAGGACCTGAAGGGCGACCACCACGAGCTTCCGGCCGACCAGTTGCTGGTGTTCTGGGGCTTGAGCCCGAAATTGGGGCCGATCGCCAAATGGGGACTGAATCTGGAGAAAAACCAGATCCCGGTGTCCACCGAGACCTTCGAAACCAGCACCCCCGGCATCTACGCGGTTGGCGACATCAACGTCTATCCGGGCAAGAAAAAACTGATCCTGAGCGGTTTCCACGAAGCCGCGCTGGCGGCGTTCGCGATCCGCCACCGGCTCTATCCGCAAGAAAAAATCCGCCTGCAGTACACCACCACCAGCACGGTGATGCACCAGCGGCTGGGGTTGAAGGAGTAGCCCGCATGTCAGATGTGCGGGCTGGCTAGCTAACTAGCCGTTGAGTTCCTGGTCCCACTGGAACTTGCGGTCGGTCACGATTGCTTCCAGCGTTTCGATTCGCTTTCTCAGACGCTCGATTTCCGCCTGCAGCTCCGTCTCCCGCTCGGTCTCGCCACCGCCCATGCCTAAATCCTCGCACCAGGCGCGCCGGGCGCGACGTCCCTTGCGCCTGCCCGGCTGGCGACTATTGCCGGTATCTTGGGCGAGCAGCAGATTAGTATTGCTTCAGTCATCCAACGTGGCCGCAGCGAAGGGGATGCCAGCGTGCCGTTGGTCATTCGGACTCATGCCGCCTGTGAGCGGGATCTCAAGGCTGCACTCGAACACGTTGGTCAGTTGCCTGTTGTCGAGGGACAGCCGGTTTGCATCAGGATCGAAGAGAATCTGGGATGACGAC
>JBFJNB010000440.1:0-2858 GCA_041633655.1 Lysobacterales bacterium
CCCCGGTCGGACTCTCGGCGGTCACCAAGCTCGCACTGGACCGGGTCGTGGGTCTGGCGATGGGCACCTGGTTCCTGGCCACCGCGCTGTCGGAAACGGTCGCGACGCGGATCGGCAAGCTGGCCGCGATCGACACCACGGCCGGCGAGGTCCAGGACGTCGCGACCGCGCTGGCCACCTACACCCAGTTGTTCGAGTTCCTGATGTGGTTCGGCATCGGCGCCGGGGTGCTGCTGATCCTGCTCTCGCCGTTGCTGAAACGCGGCATGCACGGGGTGCATTAGCGGCGGTAAGGAACTGCTACTCGCTTTCCAGCAGCCGCTGCATCTCCTTGAGCTTGGCGCGGCGCGCGTCGTCCGATTGTGGATAGCGCAGGTCCATCGATTCAAGCGCTTCGATCACCAGCCTGGCGACGGCGATGCGCATGAATGGCTTGCTGTCGGCCGGGATCACGTACCACGGGGCCCAGGCGCGCGAGGTCGCTCCGATCATGTCCTCGAACGCCGCCATGTAGTCGTCCCAGTGCCCGCGCTCGGTGATGTCGCCGACGTCGAACTTCCAGTGCTTCTCCGGTTCGGTGAGCCGCGCCAGGAACCGCTGGCGCTGCTCCTCGCGCGAGTGCTTGAGCCAGAACTTCAGGATCACCGTCCCCGATTCCGCCAGATGCCGTTCGTGCTCGCGAATCGCGCGGTAACGCTTTTGCCACAGTTCCTCGAGGCTCTCGCACGGCGGCAGCCGCTGCGCCCCCAGGTATTCGGGATGGGCCCGCACCACCAGCACCTCCTCGTAGTAGCTGCGGTTGAAGATGCCGATCGAGCCCCGGCGCGGCAGGCACTTGGCCGTGCGCCACAGGAAATCGTGCTCCAGCTCCTCGTGGGTCGGCGCCTTGAACGAGCTGACGTGGATCCCGTTGGGGTCGACCCGGTTGAACACCGCGCGGATCGTCCCGTCCTTGCCGGCGGCATCCAGGGCCTGAAACACCAGCAGCACCGCGTACTCGTCCTCGGCGTACAGGCGGCGCTGCAGATCGTCGATCTGGTCGCACAGGCCGGACAGCTCCTGTTTGAGCACCCTCTTCTTGGGCGTTCCCTTGGGCGGACGGGTCGCGTAGCTCGAATGCTTGCGGCCGCCGCGGAACGGGGCCAGGTATGGACTCTTCGGGGCTTTGAACGGTGGTTTCATCGTGCTCTCCTCAAGCGCCGGCGTGGCGCGCTGCCAGCGCGTCGGCGACCTCTGCCAGATTCATACCGTGGGACTTTAACAGCACCGTCAGGTGATAGATCAGATCGGCCGCCTCGGCCAACAGCTCGGACTCCTCGCCGCCCACCGCGGCGAGCGCGGTCTCCAGCCCCTCCTCGCCGACCTTCTGGGCCGCGCGCCGCGGATCGCCGCCGAGCAGCCGCGCGGTGTAGCTGGTTTCGGGATCGGCGCCGCGGCGCGCGTCGATGATCCGCTCTAGCTGGGTCAGGAATCCGAGCCGGAACCCGGACTCCTCCCCGAAACAGCTCGTCGTTCCCAAATGGCAGGTGGGGCCCGCCGGGTCGGCGGCGACCAGCACCGTGTCGCGATCGCAGTCGGGCCGAATCGATATAAGTTTCAGATAGTTACCGGAGGTTTCGCCCTTGATCCACAGGCATTCCCGGGTGCGGCTGTAGAACGTGACCCGGCCGGTCGCCAGCGTCTGCTCGAGCGCCTCGCGATTCATGTAGGCGAGCATCAGCACCTGACCGGTGGCCGCGTCCTGGACGATCGCCGGGATCAGGCCGTCGACCTTGGCCCAGTCGAGTGCGTTCACCTCGAGGCTCATCGTCGCACCTCGATGCCGACGCCGGCGAGATAGGTCTTCAGGTCCGGGATCGCGATCTCACCCGAGTGGAACACGGTCGCGGCCAGCGCGCCGTCCACGTCTGCGTTTAAGAAAACGTCGCGGAAATGCTCCATCTGCCCTGCCCCTCCGGAGGCGATCAGCGGTACCGCGCTCAAACGCCGCACCGCGGCGAGCTGATCGATGTCGTAACCCTCGCGCACGCCGTCGTGGTTCATGCAGTTGAGCACGATCTCGCCGGCGCCGCGGTCCTGCACCTCTTTAACCCAGTCGAATGTCGCACGCCGCGCATCGCGCATCTTGTCCGGGTCGCCGGTGTACTGCTTGACGGTATAGCCGTCCCCGGTCGCCAGGCTGTCGATCCCGACCACGACGCACTGCGACCCGAACACCCGGGCGAGTTCATCGATCAGGTCCGGGTTTTCCAGCGCCGGCGTGTTGACCGAGATCTTGTCGGCGCCGGCGGCCAGCACCTCGCCGGCGTCGGCCAGGGTGCGGATGCCGCCGGCGACGCAGAACGGGATGTCGATCCGGCGCGCTACGCGCTTCACCCAGGTGCGGTCAACCGAGCGGCCCTCGGGGCTCGCGGTGATGTCGTAGAACACCAGCTCGTCGGCGCCGGCATCGCGGTAGCGTTGCGCCAGATCCTCGATTTCGCCCATGACCCGGTGATCGCGAAAGCGGATGCCTTTGACCACCTGGCCGGCGCGCACGTCCAGGCATGGAATCAGGCGCCGCGCGAGCATCAGGCGACCTCCCGCGCCGCCGCGATCGCCTCGGGAAGCCCGAAGCGACCGTCCAGAAGCGCCTTGCCGACGATCGCCCCGGCGACCGGGATCGCGGCCAGCACGGCCAGATCCGCGAGCCCCCCGACCCCGCCCGAGGCCTGGATTTGCAGCCCCGGCCAGGCGCGCGCGAGCGCCCGATAGAGCCCGACGCTGGGGCCCGACAGCATCCCGTCGCGGCCGATGTCGGTGCACAGGACCGTACCGGCGCCGGCGGCCACCAGCGGCACCAGCGCCTGGTCGATGCC
>JBFJNB010000441.1:0-2841 GCA_041633655.1 Lysobacterales bacterium
CCTGAGCCGAGTGCAGGAAGTTGGTCGATGAGCAAAACGTGCAGCCCATCGGGCAGTAGTTCAACGTGATCAGGCGCACCGAGCGAATCTCGGCCAGACGTGCCTCGCGCGCCGCCTTGTAAGGCAGCTCGTCGACGCGGTAGGCCTCGATCAGCCGGTCCCAGTAGGCCTGGTAGGGCATTTCCGGATACGGTGTCTTGAGGATCGCCTCGCGCAGCTCCGCGGCGTTCATCGCGGGGCCGTGAAAGCGTTGTACGCCGCCGTCGTTGCGCACCAGCGCGGTTCCCGGGATACCGGTCACCGGCTCGCCCGCAGCCAGCCGCCGGGCGATTTCGGTCAGCGGCTTCTCACCCTCGCCCAGCACCATCAGGTCGAATGGACCCAGCTCGAACAGCCGGGCCGGATTGAAGGTCGCCTCCATACCGCCGCCGACGATCAGCGCGTGCGGACAGTCGGCGGCGGCGAGGTGGGCCAGGCCGAGATCGTAGCGCAGGGTCATCCCGGTGGTGGAAAATCCAACCAGGTCCCAGCGGCGCTCCGCGAGCAGGCCGCGCAGCGCGGCGCGCGGCGCGTCGTGGCAGCAGTTTGGATCGAACACCTCGACGCTGTGGCCGACGGCGCGCAGGTGGGCCGCGAGGCGCCATACCCCCAGCGGCGGCGCCAGGAACGTGTACTCGCCGCTCGACGGATCGTACGGGCCGATCAACAGAACGTTCAGTCGCGCGCTCTTTGCTTCAGCCGCGTGCCAGGGCTTCCGGCTTCGGCCACTTTGTTGATTTTTCATGGTGTTGCCCCTGCTTTTGACTCGATGACACTCGATCGCGGCGGTCGAGTCCATGGGGGAAACCACCCAGTCGGGCCGCGTGTGACATTTGTTTGAATATCCCGGCCGAACTACCATTCGCGAACCGATTCCGTTGAGGAGGGTGGGGTGAGAATCGACGCGCCGCTGGAACTGTATCGGGCAACGGTCGTGCCCGAGTGGGTCGACTTCAACGGTCATTTCAACGTCGCCTACTACGTGATGGCGTTTGATCACGCGACCGACGCTTTCTTCGACTACCTAGGAATGGGGGAGGCCGAGATGGAGGTCTCCGGACTCTCCAACTTCGCCGCCGAGATGCACGTGACCTTCGTGCAGGAACTGCTCGAAGGCAACCCGCTGCGGGTGACCACCCGGCTGCTCGATTTCGATCCCAAGCGGGTTCATTTCTTTCACGAGATGTACCATGGCACCGAGGGCTATCTGGCGGCGACCAGCGAACTGATCGGGTTGTGCATCGATATGCGGACGCGTCGCGTGGGCCGGATGCCGGCGCGCTATCTGCAGCGACTGGAATTGGTGCAGGCGGCCCACTCGGGACTGCCGCGACCCGCCCAGATTGGGCGGGTCATCGGGGTTCGCCGCGGTCGCGGCTAGCTGGGCTCAGCTCAGGACCACAGCGAGTGGGCGAGCCACGGCAGCGGCAGCCACAGCAGGCCCGGCGCGTAGCAAACGACCCCGTAGCCTTGGCCGCGACCCGGTATCGCGCCGCGCTGGACCGGGTGCGCGAGACCGGGTGGGCGGCCAAGGAGGCCGAGATCATCACCAAGCTCACCGATGTCCACCTGGATCTGGGTCAGATCGACGCGGCCGAGCCGCTGATCGGCGCGCTGATCCAGCACCAACCCGATCCCAGCGCGCTCGTGGTCCGAGCCCGGTACGCCTGGCGCGCGGAGATTCAAGCCAGGCGGTCGAGCTGATGGGCCAGGCCAAAGAACTGGCCGGCGCCCGCTGGACCGACCAAGACGAGGCGACCTACCGCGAATACCAGGCCGCTCTCAGCCCGTAGCCTGGCGGTGGCTCGCTGACGGCCCAGTCGATCTTGTCGGCGGTCTTGACGCCGATGCCGGGTACTGCCCTCCAGTCCTCGGGCGCGGCTGCCAGCGCCGACCGCACGCTGCCGAAGCGCTCGATCAGCCCGGCGGCGCGGTCCGGACCGACCCCGGGCAGCCCCTGGAGGATGAAGTTCTGCAGGGCTTTCTTTCCCTTCGGACGCCAGCCGCGCCGCGGCAGGGCGCCGGTCGCGACCGCGCGCGCCTGGCGGGCCGCCGAGACGAGCACCCGGGACGTCTCCACCGGGTTTTGGGTCGCCACTACCGGCACCCCGATGAACACCGACACAGTGACCAGCGCGCCCTGGATCGACGCCCGGCGCATGCGCAAGCCTGCGTGCGGGCTGCCCTCCAGGATCACCACCGGAACCACGTCCGGCACTTCAGCGAGCCGCAGCGCCTGGTTGAACAGGTGCCCGGACTTGATCGCCCGGACCAGATCGAGAATGGTCTTGCGCTCGAACAGGATGCGGCCGTCCAGCAGGTAGTCTCCCGCGCTGAGCCGCCGCACCTGGATATCAAGAGCATCGGATCGGTTCAGCGCGGCCAGCAATTCCACGCACCGTTCCCGTTCGTCCACCACCAGCGGCACACGCAGCTTCGGTCCGGTTTCATCGCCTTCCATCGCATCCTCCTTGCGCTATTTGATGATCGATACCACGGCCCGTTCTCAAAACCTGAGAATTACGCCGACCGTGTTGTTCGCTACTCGAAGCCGTCGCCGAAAATGAACGGCGCCGGGTGGTAGACCTCCAGGGTCACGGTGATCGTGGCGGAATTGTTTAACGAGGCATCGCGCATCCGGTACGCGAACGAGTCGATCCCGGTAAATCCGGCGGCGGGCGTGTAGTTGAAGCGGCCGTCGGAGAACGCCACCACCGCGCCGTGGTCAGGGCTGTCCTCGATCGAGATCGCGGTCAGCGCCTCGCCGTCGGGGTCGATGTCGTTGGCCAGGAACCCCGGCGC
>JBFJNB010000442.1:0-2828 GCA_041633655.1 Lysobacterales bacterium
ACCCTGTTGCTGCTGCTGGCCGAGCGCCGCGACGCGCTGCCCGCGACCGTGATCAGCCGTTGCCAGGTGCTGGAAGTGCGCCCGCCGAGCCGCGAGCAGGCGCTGGCCTGGCTCGCTGCCGCGCAGCCCGAGGCCGCCGCGCCGGCGCGCGAACAGGCGCTCGCCGCCGCGGGCTCGCCGGGGCGGGCAGCCGAGTTGCTCGCCGCCGGCGCCGCCGAGTCGGTCGCGGGCTTGACCGGGGATCTGGTGATGGTCGCCGAGGGTCGCGCGGACGTCGCCGGGATTGCCGGGGCCTGGGTCGACGAGCACCTGGAGCACCGGCTGCGGCGACTGGCCGAAGTGTGCTGCGCGCTGGCCTGGCGCCGGCTTGGGGTCGCGCAGCCGGAGCTGCCGGCGGAGCTCGAACGCGTGACCGCCGGGGTCGATCCCGCGGCGTTGTTCGACGCCTATCGGCGCGCCAACGCCGGCCGCCGGCTCGCCAGCGGCAACCTGCGTCCGGAACTGCTGATCGAGGACTGGCTGCTGGCCTGGCAGCGCGCGGTCGCGGCGGCCGGCAAGTGACGTTGGGTGGCCCGCAGCATGCAGGCTATAATGCCGACAGTACGCAACCGGAGTAGGCCATGGCCGTAGGAGGCATGCCGCGTCAGGGGATTCTGTCCCTGTCGATCAAGGACGTGAACGCGCTCTACATGAGCTACATGCCGTTCGTGAAGAACGGGGGCTTGTTCGTGCCCACCAACAAGAAGTACGTGATCGGCGACGAGGTTTTCATCCTGCTGACCCTGATGGAGGACAGCGACCGCATCCCGGTTGCCGGCAAGGTGATCTGGGTCACGCCGCCCGGTTCGCAGGGCAACCGCAGCTCCGGTATCGGGGTCCAGTTCAGCGAAGGGTCCGACGGCGAGACCGCGCGCACCAAGATCGAGACCCTGCTGGCCGGCACCGGCAACACCGACCGCGCCACTCACACGATGTAGCCCGCGCGACGGGTTCCCGGTTCAGACCTGATCCCAGTATGGGTCCGGGGCGAAGCGCTCCCCGTGTTTTTCCGCCAGTCGCTCCAGCCGCGCCTTCAGCTCCGCCGCGCCGGTATCCTGGATGTACTGGTACGGGCCGCCGCGGAACGGGGCGAAGCCGGTGCCGAAGATGACGCCCGCGTCCAGCATCTCGGGTGAGTCGACGACCCCTTCGCGCAGGCAGGTCAGCGCGACGTTCAGAAGCGGCAGGACCAATCGGTCGGAGAGATCGTCCGGCGCGCGGTAGTCCTTCGGTACTTCCGGCTTGACCGGCTTGCCTTCCGGGTACTCGTAGAAACCGGCGCCGTCCTTACGCCCGCGCCGGCCGCCCTCGATCATCTGCTCCAATCCCTCGGGGATGGTCAGTCCGAGGTGCTCGGAAAGCACCGCCGCGACCGAGGCGGCCACGTCCAGGCCGACCTGGTCGGCCAGCTCGATCGGGCCCATCGGCATTCCGAAATCGGTCGCAGCCCGATCGATCACCTTCCCGGGCACCCCCTCCTGGTACAGCATCATCGCTTCCATCATGTACGGCATCAGGATCCGGTTGACCAGGAATCCCGGGCTGCTGGCGACCCGCACCGGCAGCTTGTCGATCTGCTTGGCGAAGCCGGCGCTGCGCTCGAACACGGTGGGGTCCAGGCGTTCGTGGCGGACGATCTCCAGAAGCGGCATCTTCGCGACCGGGTTGAAGAAGTGCAGCCCGATCAGGCGCTCGGGCGCCTTCAGCGCGGTGCTCAAATCCTCGAGCGGGATGCTGGAGGTATTGGTCGCGACGATCGCGTCGGCTTTCAGCTTCGGCTCGAGGTTCTTGAACAGCTCCTTTTTGGCCTCGAGGTTTTCGAAGATCGCCTCGATCACCAGATCGGCCTGTTTGGCGCCGTCGCCGGCCAGGTCCATCTTCAGGCGCTCCCTTGCGGGTTCGATCCGAGCCGGGAGCCTCAGCTTCTTCTCGAACAGCTTGGCGGCCCGCTCCAGCGCTGGGCGCACGTATTGCTCTTCGCGGTCCTGCAGCGTCACTTCGAGCCCGCGCAGCGCGCACCAGGCGGCGATGTCGCCCCCCATGACCCCGGCGCCGATCACGTGCACGCGCTCGATCGCGGCCTGCCCGTCGTCGCTGGAGCTTCGCATCTGCTCGCGCAGGAAGAACACCCGGATCAGATTGCGGGCGGTGTCGGTCTTGGCCAGGCGCGCCATCGAGCGCGCCTCGGCGATCATCCCGCGACCCGGATTGCCGCCGTGGCGGCGCCACAGGTCGATGATCGCGTACGGCGCCGGGTAGTGCTTCGGGTTGGCCTTGCGCCGCACCTGCTTGCGCATCATCGGGGCCAGCGCGAGCCGCGCGGGCAGGGTGTTGGCGAGCCTTAAGTGGATACCGGGACGGCGTCGCCGCGGTCGCCGGTTCAGGATCTTCTCGGCTTCGGCGAGCAACTGATCCGCCGGCACCACGCGGTCGACCAGTCCGAGCTTGCGGGCCGGGCCCGGCCGCAGCGCGCGACCGGTCAGCATCATGTCCAGCGCACCCGGCGGTCCGATCAGCCGCGGCAGCCGGACGGTCCCACCCCAGCCGGGGTGAATGCCGAGCAGCACCTCGGGCAGGCCGATTCGGGTGCGCTCGTCGTCGCTGGCAACCCGGTAGGTGCAGGCCAGCGCCAGCTCGGTGCCGCCGCCCATGCAAAAGCCGTGGATCGCGGCCACCGTCGGGCACTTGAGCGCCGCCAGCGCATCGAAGGTCTTCTGCCCGGCCCGGATGGTCTCGTACTCCTGGCCCTCGCTCGCGACCTGGGCGAACTCGGAGATGTCGGCGCCGGC
>JBFJNB010000443.1:0-2820 GCA_041633655.1 Lysobacterales bacterium
CGCCCGATGCCGCGCCCGGCCCCGGTCACCAGCGCCACCCGCCCGTCCAAACGCGAGTCCGGCAGCGCGCTCGATAACTCGTCCATCGGCAGATCTCCGCAAGCTGGGCCCCCAAGCCTCGGCGCAGTCGCATTCGAAGTCAATATGACTTAACATGCGCACGTAAGCCGATCCATCGCCAGGCGGCGCATGCCCTGAACGACGGATTTGCGCGTAATTACTTGTCGCATAAAGGAAAAATGATTTGACGCCGGCAGCGGCCGCGATGCCCCGCCGGGCGCAGCGGAGGACGCTCGGGGCGGTGATTGGCGCGAACTCAAGACGGCGCGATGCAACGCGGATGCAATCCTCAAATGGCCGAAAAAACCGCTGATCCGGGCAAAACCAGCGGGCCGCCGCGGCGCGTGACCTCTTACGACGTGGCCCGCCACGCCGGGGTCTCGCAGTCGGCCGTGTCGCGCTGCTTCAAGCCCGGCGCATCGGTTTCCAAGAAGATGCGCGCCCGGGTCATGAAATCGGCGCGGGAACTCGGCTATCAACCCAACGCCATCGCGCGCAGCTTGATCACGCGCCGCTCGAACATGGTCGCGGTGGTGATTTCTCAGCAGACCACGCTTTACTACCCAGAAATTCTGGTCGAACTCAGCCAGCGCTTGTCCGCGCGAGGAGAGCGGGTGCTGTTGTTCACGCTGGAACACGAGAGCGACATCGACCTGATGCTCGATCAGGTGCTGCAGTATCAGGTCGACGGCATGATCATCGCCGCGCGCCTGTCCGGCACCCAGATCGACGCAATCGAGAGTCGCGCGGTGCCGTTCGTGTTCTACAACCGCTCGTTTCGCGATCGGCAGATCAACGCGGTGTGCTGCGACCAGACCGAGGGCGAGCGCTGGCTGGTCAATCGCCTGGTAGCGGCCCGGCACGACAGCTTCGCGATCATCAGCGGGCCGGAAGACTCAGCGGTCAGCATGGAACGGACCCAGGGCGCGCTCGAGCGCCTGCGCGAACTCGACGTCGGCGAAGTGGCGGTTGAGGAGGGCGATTACGGTTACGCCAGCGGGCGGCGTGGCCTGCACCGGCTCATGGACCGCCTCGGCCGACTTCCGGCCGCGATCATCTGCGCCAACGACGTAATGGCGATCGGTTGTCTGGACGCGGCGCGCCACGACTTCGGGCTGCAGGTTCCCGGTGAATTGTCGGTGGTCGGTTTCGACGGTGTCGGCCCGGCGCGCTGGTCGAGTTACAACCTGACCACGGTGCGCCAGCCGGTCCGGCGCATGACTGACGCCGCGGTATCGATGATCCTGGAGCGGGTCGAGAGCCCCGAGCTGCGCCCGGAAAAACGGATCTTCTCCGGGATCATGGTCGAAGGCGGCTCGGCGCGCCTCGGATGAAGACCAGCAACGAGCGAATCCTGACCACCCACACCGGCAGCCTGCCGCGCCCCGAGTCGGTAACCCGGCTGGTGTTCGCCAAGGAGCGCGGGGAGGCGGTCGCGGCGGATGAGTTCGAGGCCACGATCGGCGCCGCGGTCGCCGCGGCGGTCGCACGCCAGGTCGAAATCGGGATCGACGTGGTCAGCGACGGCGAGATGAGCAAGATCAGCTACGCGACCTACATCAAGGAGCGCATCTCCGGTTTCGAGGGCGACAGCCCGCGGCGCCCTCCGGCCGACCTCGAGGATTACCCGGGATTCCTGGAAAAACTGGCCCGCTCCGGCGGCACGCCCGAGTACCGGCGCCCGCGCTGCACCGGACCGATCGCGGTCAAAGACTTGGGTCCCCTGGAGCTGGACCTGAAGCTATTCCAGTCGGCGGTCGAGCAAACCCCGCCGGTGGACGCGTTCATGAACGCGGCCTCACCCGGCGTCATCGCGCTGTTTCAGCCCAACGAGCATTACCCGACCCACGACGACTACCTGGAAGCGCTGGCCGAGGCGATGCGGGCCGAGTACGAGGGCATCGTCGGCGCCGGTTTCGTGATCCAGCTCGACTCTCCGGACCTGGGGCTTGGCCGGCACATGATGTTCAAGGACCGGCCCGAGGCCGACTACCGGCGGCTGGCCGAAAAGCACGTCGAGGTGCTCAACCATGCGCTGCGGAATATCCCGAAGGACCGGGTCCGCATGCACGTGTGCTGGGGCAACTACGAGGGGCCGCACACCCACGACGCGCCTATGGCAACGGTGCTGCCGATCGCGCTGAAGGCCGACATCGGCGCGCTCGTGTTCGAATCTTCCAATCCCCGTCACGCGCATGAGTGGACCACGTTCCGCGAAGCCAACCTTCCGGACGACCTGATCCTGGTGCCGGGTGTGATCGACTCCACCACCAATTTCGTCGAGCACCCCGAGCTGGTGGCACAGCGCATCTGCCGCTTCGCCGACATCGTCGGCCGCGAGCGGGTGATCGCCGGCAGCGATTGCGGCTTCGCGACGTTCGCCGGCTTCGGCGCGGTCGACGGCGAAATCGCCTACGCCAAGCTGCAATCGATGGCAGCGGGGGCGCGGCTGGCCAGCGCCCGACTGTGGGGCCGAAACGGATGAGCCGTAGGGCCGAGTTCCGCGCGCGCCTTCGAGCAGGCGAGCCGCTGATCGGGACCTTCGTCAAGACCCCGTCGTCGATCGTCTGCGAGGTGCTGGCGCGCAGCGCGCTCGACGTGCTGTGCCTGGACGCCGAGCACGCGCCGTTCGACCGCGCCGCGCTCGACGCGTGCCTGGCGGTGGCTCGGCTGGCCGACGCGCCGGCGCTGGTCCGGGTGCCGGCGGCGGAACCGGCGCAGGTGCTCAATGCGCTGGATTGCGGCGCCACCGGCATCGTC
>JBFJNB010000444.1:0-2804 GCA_041633655.1 Lysobacterales bacterium
CTCCAGCGCGGCGGCGGCCAGCCCGCCGCACCCGCAGTCGAGTTCGATCCCGATCATCAGCCCACCGCCGCGGATGTCGACGATCCCGCGCTCGGCGCCGAGCTCGGCCCGGAGTGATTCCCGGATCGTCCGGCCGACGCGCGTGGCGTTGTCCAGCAGCCCGCGGTCGCGGATCGCGTCGATCGTCGTGATCGCGGCGCGGCAGGCCAGCGGATTTCCGCCGAAGGTGGAGCCGTGGTTGCCAGGCTCCAGCACGCCGGCCGCGCGTCCGCCGGCGACGCAGGCCCCGATCGGCACCCCGGAGCCCAGCCCCTTGGCCAGGGTCACCACGTCCGGGGTGATACCGTCGCGCTGGTAGGCGAACCAGTGTCCGGTGCGCCCGAGCCCGCACTGGACCTCGTCGACCATCAGCAGCCACTGGTGCCGGTCGCACAGCGCCCGCAGCCGCGTCAGGTAGCCCTCGGGGGCGACCCGGATCCCGCCTTCACCCTGGATCGGCTCGACCAGCACCGCGACGACCTCCGGATGGGTGCTTGCGAGCCGCTCCACCGCGTCCGCGTCGCCGTAAGGAACCCGCACGAACCCGTCGACCAGTGGCTCGAAGCCGGCGTGGACCTTCGGATTGCCGGTCGCCGACAGCGTTGCCAGCGTGCGCCCGTGGAACGCGTCCTCCATCACCACCACCGCCGGTCGGTCCACCCCGCGGCGGTGGCCGAGCTTGCGCGCGATCTTGAGCGCTGCCTCGACCGCCTCGCAGCCGGAGTTGCAGAAGAAAACCTCCTCCAGCCCGGAGATCTCGGCGACCCGGGCGGCGGCTTCCTCCTGCAGTGGAATCCGGAACAGGTTGGAAGTATGCAGCACCCGGCCGGCCTGATCGGCGAGCGCCGCGACCAGCTCCGGATCGGCGTGACCCAGCGTGTTGACCGCGATCCCCGCCAGCGCGTCCAGGTACCGGGTTCCGGCCTCGTCCCACAGCCAAACGCCCTCGCCGCGGACGAACGCCACCGGCGCCCGCGCATAAGTGTTCATGATGTGCGACATGAGTAGATTCTCGGGGGGCGTCTCGTTGGCGCGATGCTAACAGAACGCCTCCCCGGCAAAAAAGCGCGGATCACTCGCCGCGCCGCGAGATTCAGCACGGGCGGTGGTCACGGCATCGAGGTTGGTCAGGTCGCGGTGGGCCTGGTCAAGCGATTGCGGCGGGTGGACGGCGTGGTAACGGGCGGTACGGTCTCAGCGAATCAGGGAAATGGACCGCCGCCGGCAGGAGGGAATCCGACGGCGGTCGCTTCTCAAGCTTCCAGACGGTCGAGCGCCTTGAGCAACTTGCTGCGACGGCTGCGCAGCAGCAGTTCGCGATCGACCGACTTGTTCTGGGTATTTCTCTCGAGCAGGAGCTCGACCCGTCCCAGCTCCAGATACAGATCGTGGAACTGAGCGACTCGCTTGTCGAAAACGATGGAAGTCGCGTTCTGGCTCATTTCCCGTCTCTCCATAAATCTCGAGGATCATGCTAATCGCGGGATCGGGCGAACTCCAGAGCTCGAGCCGAGGTTTAAAAGTCGTTTGCAATCGGCACTTTGGCGGCGGATGTCACGACCCGGCCTGCGGTTCGAGCGCGAGGGCGCGCTGGTAGGCGGGGCGCGCCAGGCAGCGGTCGACATAGCCGGCGATCGAATCGGACTCGGGCAGCAGGCCGAACATCTGCATGAACGCCGCGCTCGAACCGACCATGACGTCGGCGGCCGAGAACTGCTCTCCCAGCAGCCAGGTCCCGGCCCGGAGGCCGTCTTCCAGCGTGGCGATCATCGCCGCGAAGCTGCCCCAGCCGTTGCGCCCCGGGTTGGGTTCGATGCCGCCGACCTTCTCCGCCATCGCCGGCTCGATCACTCCCGGCGTGAACACCATCCAGTACAGATACCGGCCGCGCGCCGGATCGTCGATCGCCGGCGCCAGTCCGGCGTCCGGGTAGCGATCGGCCAGATACATGCAGATCGCGGCCGAGTCGGCCATCCGCACCTCGCCATCCTCCAGCGCCGGGACCTTGCCCATCGGGCTGGCGGCACGGAAATCGGGATCGGCTTTCGCCGCCTCGTCGCGGATGTCGATCGTGACCCGTTCGTAGGGCACGCCGGCCTCTTCCAGCATCCAGACCGCCCGCGAGGCGCGGGTACGGGGGGACCAGTAGAGCTTCATCGCGGATTCCTCGTTCGATCGACCACCGCCAGTTTAGCCGGAGCCGGTTGCCGGGACGCACTGATTGGGCCCGCCCTCGTCCGGCGCCATCGCCGCCGCCAGCCCCGTCTCCGGATCGATCGACGCCCGTCCCGAAATCGCCGCGCACAGGAACGCCGCCAGCTTGCGGTAAGCGGCCGCGGTCAGATGGCTGTCCGCCTTCGGCTCGCCCTCGAGCACCGCGTCGGCGTTGAGGTAGCGCGGCGGGCCGCCGTCGCGATCGCGCTGGTCCGAGTCCGGCAGCAGCGCGCGGTTTTCCCATTTCAGGAACGCCAGCACCAGCGGCACCCCCCGGCTGGCGGCAAAGGTGCTGATACGCTCGATCTCGGCCTGAAACCGCGCGATGCGCTCGGGCGATTCCCGCAGGCGCTTCTCGCGCGGCTGCTTGAACACCCGGTAGTAGGCGAACCGCGCCAGCCGCACCAGGCTGGAGCTGACCACCGCGTCGCCGACCCGAAACGCGTCGTCGAAGTCGTTCTTGTGCACCAGGTAGACGATCAGGTCGGGATCGAATTCGGGCACGGTGCGTTCGATGTGGTCGGCGATGTTGGCGGCGTTGTAGCCGGGCA
>JBFJNB010000445.1:0-2798 GCA_041633655.1 Lysobacterales bacterium
GGATCACCACCGGCGAGCGGGTCAGGATCTGCGCGACCACCGGGGACGGGTCCTGACCTTCGTTGGCCTCGCCGTCGGTCACCACGACGAGATGGTACTCACCATAACCGAGCTGGCGCCGGCCCTGCGCGGTCAGCGCCTGGTAACCGAGCGCGAGCGCGTTCTGAAGCGGGGTGCCGCCGTCGGCCTGGATCGCGCGCACCTCGCCGGTCAGGCTTCCGAAGTCGAGCGGGCCCAGCGGCAGGCGCTCCGACAACCCGGAGCCGTCGAATACCGCCAGCCCGAGGTTGGCCCCGGGCGGGAACTGGCGCGCGAAGGTCAGCAGCGCTTCCTTGGCGGCCTCCATTTTGCTTACGTTCCCGGAGCAGCGCTGGTCCTCCATGCTGCCCGAGCCGTCCAGCACGACGTAGTAATTGGCGGTGTCGAAATCGGCCGCAACCGCGCCGGCGGGATCGGATTCGAACTCGGGCCAGGCGTCGTCGAGGCTGCGCGCGTAGGTCGGATGACCGGCCTCCAGCAGCGCGACCGGCGCGTCGCCATTGCCCGACGAGTGGTAGTTCAGCCAGGCCATCACCGCGATGATCGCGATCGCGATGACGATGATCCGGTTGCGGCGGTTGCCCGGCTTCTTGCGGCTGCTTCTGCTGCGGCTTCTGCGGCGTGCCATCACCGATACCCTAAAGGGGCTGGAACACGGAAGCCTCGGCTTCCACCTGGATGATCCGGAACTCGACCCGCATGTTCGAGAGCCACTCGTCCTCGGTCTTCGGCGGGCACGGGTCGGGGCCGCAGGTTCCGGTGGCCGGCTTGGAGATGCCGTGACCGACCACCGCGAACTGGGTCGGGTCGATGCTGATGCCCTTGTTGCTGGCATAGCCCATCACGCTGTCGCGCACCGCAACCGCGCGCGACAGGCTCAGGTTCTTGGCCGACTGCTTGATCCGTCCCAGCACCAGATCGGACTCGCCGGCCTTTTTCTGTCGCAGGTAGCCAAGTGGGTCGCTGTGGCCCTCGACCGTGATCACCGCGCCGCCGTAGGTTGCGGCGAGGTCGATCACCTTTTCGAACGATTCGCGATACAGATCGGGTGCGAAATCGTTCTGGTTGGGCTTGAAAAACACCTCGAAGCTGAACAGCGTGCCCTCGGCGAGGGTGCCCTGCTGCTGGCGCCGGGCCACCACCGAGGCGACCTGCTCGGGAACGAACGCCGGCACCTCGACCTGGTCGGCGTAGCGCAGCCCGGCCCTCAGCGCCTGATAGTCCCATTGCGCGTGGTCGAACTGGCCGGCCGCGGCGAGCAGTCCGGCGCCGACCAGCGAGGTTTGCAGCTCCTGGGCGATGCGGCCGAGCGCGCGCGGGTAGTTCGGGGTCACGAAGAAGTCCACGTTGCCCTTGAACCCGACCAGGTTCGCGTCCGCGTATAGCCCCTCGGTGTCGGCCAGCGCCCGCGGGCTGTCGAGCAGGATCTCCGCCGCGGCGGTGATCGCGCGCCGGTACTCCTCGGCGCGGGCGTCCTTGTTGCGCACCAGGTCGGCGAGCGCCTCCTGGCCCTTCAGCAATCCGGCCACGAACGCCTGCACCTGAGCGCGGTTGGCCTGCAGGTAATCCGAGCGCACCGCGTAGACGTCGGCGATGATCCGGTTGGCGGTCTTGGTCGAGAGCAGGATCCGCGCCCCGCGCACCGAATCCTCGGCCCCGGTGCCCACGTTGCCGCCGGAGGTCAGCGCCAAGGCGTCCGGGATCACGACCATCGCCGCATCCACCTGGCCTGCCTGCAGCGCCGCCATCGGCGTGTTGTCGGTGCCGGTCAGGTCCGGCAGCCAGCGCAGGGTCACCTCGCTCAAGCCGATCCCGGCGTCCTTGAGGATCTTGGCCAGATACCCCACGTGCGGTCCGTAGGCCTGCAGCGCGATGCGCTTAGCCCTAAGGTCGCTGGCCTGGCGGATGTCGGGACCCACGACCAGCGCGTCGCCGCCCTCGGACCAGCTCAGCTGGTAGATCACCACCGGCTTGGTGCGCGGATCGCGGTTCAGCACCTCGGAGGCCAGGCTGATCATGCCCATGGTGCCGCGCAGATAGGGGCTTTCCCCACGCAGGTAGGACTCCACCTGGCGCGGGAACGAATCCTGCCGGGCCAGCTTCAGGTTCAGACCCTCGGCGGCGAACAGGCTGCCCGCGGCGGTGGCCAGGCTGTTGCCGTTGGCGTGGATGGTGGCGATGTCGGCGCCCCAGGTGATCAACGGGACCTGCACCGGACCGCCGCGGACCGCGCCGACGCCGGTCGTAATCAGTTCGCGCATCGGCGGAGACTCGACGTATTGCGGTGCGCCGGCGGCTGCGCCGGCGATGAGGATCAGCAGTGCCAGCGCGCCTCGAGCGATTCTGTCCATGGCCTTTCGCCCCTTTTCACTCATCATTCAGACAGCATAGCTTACGGTGTTTTGCGCGCCGCTCAAGGCGGCGGGTAGATGTCGCTCGGATCGGTCTTCTTCCAGTCCAGGTCCAGCCGCCGGCTGGCGGCGGTGTCCGGCAGCAGCGTGCGCTCGACGTTGTAGAGCGCGTGCAGCCGGTGGACCGATACCCCGAGCCGTTCGCGCAGCGCCTTCAGGGTCGTCGCGTGGTGGTCCTCGAACGCGACCTCTTGCAGGTTGCGGTGGCGGTTGTCGAGCCCCAGGTTGAACCCCAGGTCGAACACCCGCATCTGCTCGCGCAAGAAGCGGTACGGCGGCCGGTACAGCCGGGTGCCGATGAAGTGAAACGCCCGCCGGTGGCGTTCGCCGACCCGGGAATCGGCCCCC
>JBFJNB010000446.1:0-2788 GCA_041633655.1 Lysobacterales bacterium
GCGATGGTCGCTGGCCGCGGCGCTCGCGGAGACCGGGCGCCTGGAGGAGGCGCTGGCGGAGTTTCACAGGGCCGAGACGACAGCCCGGCCGGACCCCCGCGGCTACCTGAACTGGGACGTCGCCGAGCACCGCGACCGCATCCTGCGCCGGGAACTGCCGGCGCGGCAACTGTGGGTATTCGACGAGATCCACAAATATCGCCGCTGGCGCAATTACCTGAAGGGGCTTTACGACAGCCGGCGAACCGGTCAGCGGATCCTGGTCACCGGCAGCGGCCGGCTGGATCTGTACCAGTTCGGCGGCGACTCCCTGCAGGGGCGCTATCACCTGCTGCGCCTGCACCCGTTTTCGGCCGCCGAACTGGGGCTGGAACGGCCCTCACAATTGCTCGATCTATTGAGGCTCGGCGGGTTTCCAGAGCCGTGGCTTTCCGGCAGCCAGACGCAGGCCCGGCGCTGGTCGCGCGAATACCGTGCTCGGTTGATCGAGGAAGAAGTATCGACGTTGGAGTCGATCAAGAACCTCGGACAACTGGAGATGATGATGCTGAGCCTGCCGGAGCGGGTCGGTTCCCCGCTGTCGATCAACGCGCTGCGCGAAGACCTCCAGGTCAGCCACAAGACCGCGGCTTCGTGGCTCGGCGCGCTGGAACGCCTGTACGCGATCTTTCGCGTCGCGCCGCTGGGCTCGCCGCGGATCCGCGCGGTCAAAAAAGAGCAGAAGCACTACCACTTCGACTGGTCCGTGATTCCGGAAGACGGTTTCCGGTTCGAGAACCTGGTCGCGTGTCACCTGCTCAAATGGGTTCATTTCCAGCAGGACGCCGAGGGGCTGGAGCGGGAGCTTCGGTATTTTCGCGACAAGGACGCCCGGGAGGTCGATTTCGTGGTCATCGAACGGCGGGCGCCGGTGCTGATGGTCGAGTGCAAATGGGCCGATGCGCCGATCGACAAGAGCCTGCGTTATCTGAAAGCGAAATTCCCGGCCGCCGACGCGTGGCAAGTATCGGCGACCGGCACCAAGGACTATCAGTCGCCCGAGGGCATTCGGGTCGCCCCGGCGTTAGAACTGCTCTCCGACCTGATCTGAGACCGGATCAGCGGTAGCGGTCGTTGAGGCCGGCGCCGGCGGCGATCATCGGCAGGATCTTGGCGATGCGCTTCTGCTTGGTGTCGGCGCGCCTGGCCTCGGCGACGTACTCGGCGTACTCGCGCCGCTGCCCGGGGCGCAGCTTCTCGAACGCGGCTCCGGCGGTCGTGTCGGCGGCCATGGCATTTTTGAGCTCCGGCGGCATCGTGATCGGGCGCGCCCGGCGCGGCTCGATCCGCTTGCCGGCCTCGGCCAGCGCCTTGGCTTCCTTCAGATACTTCGCGATCACCCGCGGCTTGATCTGATCGGGCGAGGTCATCCGCCACTGGCGCAGCGCCCGGGTCTTGCCTTCCTGGGCGTTGATCAGCACGTTCTCGGAATCGGCGAGCAGAGCGCCCTGGTGGAACCAGAGCCCGAAATAGGACTTGAAGCCGCCCACCCCGACCACGTTCTGGCCGTTGCAGGTGTAGCACGGCCCGCCCCATTTGACCTCCTCGGCCAGACCCGCGGCCAGCACCAGCTCGCGCAGCCGTTTCTGCTCGTCGTGCCAGGGCTGGGCCTGGGCGTAGTATGCGTCCGCGCTGGCGGCCTTTTTCATCGGCTCTTCCTCGACGGTGCGTTGCTCAAACTATAGCGCGCGATCCCCCCAGCGCCACCGCCATCGAACCAGGGGCAATTGGCTGGTAGTCTCTGCCCCGATGACCCGGATCAAGCAACCCAACTCCGAGATGTGCTTCGTCTGCGGGCGCCACAACCCGGTTGGCCTGTACATGCGTTTCTACGACAACGGATCCGACGAGGTCGTCAGCGACTACACGGTGCCGGCGCGCTATCAGAGCTACCCCGGCATGGTCCACGGCGGGGTGCTCGCGGCGATGCTGGACGAGGTCGTCGCGCGGGTGTCGATGATCGGCGACCCGCACCACTTCATGATGTCGGTCAAGCTCGAGGTGCGCTACCGCAAGCCGGTGCCGGTCGAAACCCCGATCCGGGTGGTGGGGCGAATCGTCAGGCTGCGCGGCCGGTTGGGGCGGGCCGAGGGCCGGATCCTGCTGCCGGACGGGGGCGTGGCGTGCGAGGCCGAGATGACCCTGGCGGACGTTCCCGAAGAACTGATGCCGGCGACCCGCTTCGCCGAGCTCGGCTGGGCCGTGGACTAGAACCTAAGCTTGAAGCTGAATTCGGGGCTGGTGTCCAGGTCCAGCTCGAAGTATTCGGCCCGGCTGTTACCCACGATCCGGGCTTTGACGTCGTCGGTCATTTCATAGTAGCGGGCTTTGACGTCGGAGCCGCGGCTGCGGTACGTGGTCCAGCGTAGTTCGCACAGCGGGTTTCGGGCCCCTCTCAACTGGCAGTGGTCCGTGCGCTCAAGCGTACTGACGAGAGCCGGCTCCGGCGCGCCGGGTAGTGGTGACGGTTGAGTCTCGTCCAGCGAAACCGGCGCGCTCAAGAAATACCCGCTGGCGGTCGGCACGACCACGGACGGCTTGTCGGCGGCCACGGGACCCGAGGATAAGATCAGCAACATTGCAACGCCGCCAGAGATTCGGCGCAGCTCGAGGGCACGGGCGATTCGTCGTTGCATAGGCGTCACTCAGTCTTGCCGCCGGCTCGCTGCGCGAGAACCGCAACGAACGGCGGTTTCTGTTGTTGGTTCAACGGCCCTTCGGGCTCTTGTTTCATTTAATATAGCACCGA
>JBFJNB010000447.1:0-2761 GCA_041633655.1 Lysobacterales bacterium
CGCTGGCGAAGGTCACCGTGTGGTCGGACCACGGCATCCCGCTGGTCGATTTCAACGTCTATCTGCACCCCGCGACCACGGTCGCGATGGACCTCGGGGAGATGTTCTGCGAGGGCAACATCCCGATCACCGGCCCGACCCAGCCGCCTGGCAGCGTCGAGGACCCCGGCGCGGATTTCATGGACTGCGAGTTCTTCTTCCCCTTTTTCGTGAATCCGGTCATCGCGGGAACCGCGATGGACCGCCTGCGGGGCGCCACCGGCACTCTCCGGGCATCGCAAGGCGGCTGCGCCGGGCATGCCTACGGCGACGGCATCGCGCGCGGCTCCGTGACGATCGATCTGGTCGCCCAGTGCACTGTGCGGTTTCCGATCGACCCGGACTACGACAACGAGCTGGTCGCCGCCGACGTCCTGACCGGCACGGTGACCTACACCGGTCTGGGCGGAAGCTACGACCTGGCCGCGCCCGCGGTTCCGGTCAGAGCGGGCGCCTTCGGCCCCGGGGAGCATACGTTCTACGGCCGCTACCACGGCGGCGCGCCGAGCGGGGCGGATTCCCGGTCGCCGCTGCCGAGCCGCTTCCTGAGCCCGCTGGTGACCGGTGCCGCCGGGACCACGACGCTGGTCTATTGGCGGGAAGGGTCGGTGGCGAGCCAGGCCTTTTTCAATTGCGCAACGCCGCCGGCACCCCTGGGTGGCCTGCCGGACAATGTCAAGCTGTTCGACGTGGCGGGCGCGCCGGGAACCGCCACCGTGGCGCCGCCGCTGCAGGCCGGACTTTTTCGGTGGACCGGCATCCCTCCGACGCCCCCGCTGGGGGTCGCTGACATCGACTTGAGCCACGGCGACATCAACTACCCCGACCCCGACGTGGCCGCCCAGGCCTGGGTGATGACGATCAACGATCCGTCGGTGGGTCCGGTCCGGTTCGACCCGGGGACCGAGGCGACCGGGATCTTCCGCAGCGGCTTCGAGGAGCCCCTGTAGCCCGTCCGCCGATAAATTCGACGGCCGCAGCCAAACTGATTTAGCATGGTCGCAGAGTGCGGGATCAGACCATTAACCCGGGTCCGGACGGTCTCAGTCGACTGCCGATCTTGGTGCCACACGGGAGGACTATGAAGTGGATACCCTGAACTCAACCCTATCTGAACTCCAGGCGAGCCTGGGCGACACCCTGCCGGGGATCCTCGGCGGGCTCGCGATTCTGCTGGTTGGCTGGATCATCGCGGTGGTGGCGCGCGCCGGAACCCGCAAGGTCCTGGCCGGCATCGGCCTGAACCGACGCTTCCAGAGCGACGAGGAGGAAGGTCTTGACCTGGAGGGCCTGATCTCCAAGATCGTCTTCTGGCTGATCCTCCTTATCGCGCTGGTGGGCTTTTTCGGCGCGATCCGGCTGGCGGAAGTGTCGACTCCGCTGCAGGGCATGGTCGACAAGATCCTGGCGTTCCTGCCGAACTTGATCGCCGGCCTGGTCATCGGCCTGCTGGCGTGGGCGCTGGCGCGCCTGGTGCGCTACCTGGTCGAGAAGGGCCTGGGTGCGACCAAGGTGGACGAAAAGCTCGCCGCGGGCGCCGACATGGCGCCGATGAGCCGAAGCCTCGGGCAGGTCTCGCAGTGGCTGGTGCTGCTGCTGTTCCTGCCGGTGATTCTGGGCGTGCTCAGACTCGACGGCCTGCTCGAGCCGGTGCGCGGCATGGTCAACGAGATCCTGGCGATGGCGCCCAACATCTTCGCCGCGCTGGTGCTCGGTTTCGCCGGCTGGTTCGTGGCACGGATTCTGCGCGACCTGGTCGTCAACCTGCTGCTCGCGGTCAATTTCGATCGGCTCGGCGAGAAGGCCGGCTTCACCGAGTCGCTCAAGCTTTCGAAGCTGGTGGGAACGCTGGTTTTCGTTTTCGTGTTCGTGCCGGCTTTGATCGCCGCGTTAAACGCGCTCAAGATCGACGCGATCTCGGGTCCGGCCACCGAGATGCTGGGCGCGATGATGAGCGCCATCCCCGATCTGTTCGCGGCGCTGATCATCCTGGCGGTGGCAATCATCGTCGCGCGCTTCGTCGCCAACATCCTGGCGCAGCTTCTGTCCGGCGCCGGCGCCGACGACCTGCCGGCCAAGATGGGGCTGGAAAATCTGGCCGAGAGCGGATTCAAACTGTCCGCGTTCGTGTCCCAGGTCGCGGCTATCTTCCTGATCCTGTTCGCCAGCGTGGAAGCGGCCAACCAGCTCGGCTTCGAGGGCGTATCCGGTCTGGTGACGATGTTCATCGAATTTGCCGGATCGCTGCTGCTGGGCATCGTGATCCTGTCGGTCGGCTTCTGGCTGGCCGGGCTCGCCCACGACGCGATCCTCAAGATCGTCGGCAAGGATGCCGGCACCGTGGCCAGCATCGCCCGCTTCGCGATCCTGCTGCTGGTGGCGGCGATGGGCCTGCGGGCGATGGGCATTGCCGACGACATCGTCAACACCGCGTTCACGCTCATTCTCGGTGCCGTCGCGGTCGCGCTGGCGCTGTCGTTCGGGCTGGGCGGCCGGGAGGCGGCCGGACGCCAGATGGAGTACTGGCTCAAGCAACTGCGCAAAGAATAAGCCCCGAAGGGCTCTACCGGAGAGGCCGGCACCCGCCGGCCTCTTTTTTTTGCTCCGGCGCAGACCGCGCAGAATAGCCCGTTATGGGCCTTGTCCGGCCGGCACCGTATCGTTTCCGAAGCGCAATACTGGATACGCGACGACCGCGAGGCTTCCGATCAGGAGCGCGGTC
>JBFJNB010000448.1:0-2746 GCA_041633655.1 Lysobacterales bacterium
ACCTTGAGCACCGATTTGGAAATCGACTACGGGGACGGTCTCCAGGTCTACGAGGCCCAGGACCTGGTCGACGGCGAGCATCCGCTCAATCCACGAGTGCACGCGGTGATCCTCCAGATCGGCTCCTTCGGCTCCGACTTGACGATCGCCGAAGTTCCGTCGCCGCCCGGGCGCTTTCGCCCGCTGGCGGAGTATCTGATGCGTTTTTACCCACCCGAGCACCCGGTCACGGTCGCGTTCTCGGACCGCGGCGACGACTGGGTCGGTTATCAGCTCCGGTGCCCGATCCAGGAATTGGACGCAAATCGCAAGCGCATTTTCAAGGGTACGACGCTCTATGTCCCGCCGCTGGCCAGCGAATGATAAAAAACTTTAAGAAAGTCTTCTAACTAGCTTTAAATATTGTTTTTTTCATTGCCATCACTCGCTCCTTGAGGGACGCCACAACACGGCGAAATCGCTCATCCTCGTGGAGGGCGGACCACGCCGGATCGCGCTCGAGCACCCGGTAACGAACGAACCCTGCGGCGACCGCCCTGGCGAGCCCCGCCAGCGCCCGGTCGCTATCCCCTTCGAGGTTGATCAGCGCTGCCTCCTGAACCAGGAAATTCGGGGTCGCCCAGCCCTGCTTGTGGCCCTCCTCGGCCAGCGCGGCCGCCCGGCGCAGGGTGCGCTTCGCTTCCTCGGGCCGGCCCAGGCGGCGCTGCGCGACGACCTGCATTGCCAGCGCGGTCAATTCGCGCCCGAGTTCCAGGTGGTACTGGGAGGACTCGGAATGGACCGCGTCCAGATGGTCAACCGCGGCGGCGTAATCCTCGGCCATCAGCGCGCCGATACCGCGCCAGATGCTGGCCACTTTCCAGTCCATGCTGGTCTGCCCGGACGGCTGCCGGGACAGCGCGTCCAGCCTGCGCTCGGCAAACTCGATCAGCGCTTCAGGATCGTCGGTAAAGAAATCGTATTCGCCCTTGAGCCACGCGAATTGCCAGTTGTCCGGTGCGTGCCTGGCCGCCTTGGCGATCCACTCGGCGGCCTCTTCGTCCTCGCCGAGGTCGATCAGGATCGTCGCCAGGGTAATCACGTTCTGCGCGCCCTCCGGGTCCATCGCCTCGGCGCGTCGGGCCGACTCCAGCGCCTGTTCGAGGCGGCCGTATTGGCGCAGCCAGGTCGCGGCCGTTTCATAGGTCAGCGCGCTGCCCGGGTTCGACTCGCGCGCCCGCTCGATGTACTCGAGACCCCGCTCCAGATCGCCGCGGTAGACCTCGGTGCGGCCCATGTTGATCGTGACCGCGACGTTCAGCGGGTCCAAGGTCAGCGCGTGGCTGTAGACCTGTCGCGCCTCCTGCAGACGACCCTGATAGATCAGGACGTTGCCGAGCCACATGTAAGCCAGCGCGTAGTTGTCGTTGATCTCGATTGCTTTCCGGTAAGCGAGTTCGGCCGCATTGAGGTCCCCCAGGTTCTCCTTCATTGCCCCGTAGCTGGTGTGGACCTCGGCCAGGCCATCGTCGAGTTCGCGCGCCCGCGCAACCGGCTCGGCCATCATCTCGGCGGCGCTCGGCCCCGACAGGTCGCCGTAAACGGTAAGGAGGTTGTAGGCATCCGCCAGGCCGGTATAGGACTGGACAAACTCGGGATTGAGCTCGATCGCTTCCTCGAACAGCGCGATCGAGCGTCGGATCGAGCTGGCGGTGCGCTGATGCCAGTAGTGGCGCCCCAGCAGGTAAAGATCGTAGGCCCGGATCTGCGAGGCATTGAGCTGCGGCGCAGCGGCGTCCCTGCGCACCAGCGCGACTTTCAGCGCGCCGGCGATCGCCGCGGCGATCTCGTCCTGCACCGCAAAGATGTCCTCCAGATCGCGATCGAAGTTTTGCGACCACAGGTGCGTGCCGTCGCCGGCGTTGATGAGCTGCGCGATGACTCGGACCCGGTTGCCCGCCTTCTGCACGCTGCCCTCGAGCACCGCGTTGACTCCCAGCCGGCGGGCGATCGCGCGCACGTCCGCGTCGGTGTCCCGGAACGAGAACGACGATGTGCGCGCGGCGACCTTCAGGCCCTCGACCTGAGCCAGCGAATTGAGCAGCGTGTCGGCCAGACCCTCGGCGAAGTACTGCTGGTCGCGCTGCGCACTCATGTCGGCAAACGGCAGCACCGCGACCGATGGCTGGACGGCGCGGGAGGTTTCCGGGCCCGGCGCGAACGCCCCGAATCCGAGATAGGCGGCCACCGCCGCGGCGGCCAGCACCCCGGTTCCGCCGTACAGCCAGCGCTTGCGCCCGGGGCTCACCGCAAACCGGTGGGCGCCGCTGTCGTCGGCGACATTGAGGACGTCGTAGCGCATCGGCAGCGGAGTCAGCCCGGTCATCTGCTGGCTGAGCCGATTGAGGGCGGTGATCACCTCGCCAGCGGAGGCATAGCGCTGGTCCGGCTCTTTGGCCAGCAGCTTGTCGATGATCGGCTGGAACCGGCTCAGGTGCGGCGGCAGCGGCCGCACCGGATCGCGCAGGTGCGCATCGCGCAGCTCGATCGGATCGGCACCGTCGAACGGCGGGCTCCCGACCAGCATCTGATAGAACATGACCCCGAGCGAATACAGGTCGCTGCGGGCGCTCAAGGACTTGCGCTGGAACTGCTCAGGGCTCATGTACAAAGGCGTACCGGTCACGAAGCCCTGCTGAGTCATCAGGCCCATCTCGGCGAACGGTCGTGCAATCGCGAAGTCCACCAGCACCGCCCGGCCATTCTC